>NZ_DAINNK010000162.1:0-1838 GCF_036735925.1 Povalibacter sp. | reverse complement strand
GAATTGTGCAGGCCGTAGATCTCGTCGCAGGGAAAGCGCGTGAACAGGTTGTCCTTGATCATCGCGCGCGCGCCGCCGAGTCCTTCCTCGGCCGGCTGAAACACGAACACCGCGGTGCCGGCGAAGTTGCGCGTCTCGGCGAGATAGCGCGCGGCGCCGAGCAGCATGGTGGTGTGGCCGTCATGGCCGCAGGCGTGCATCTTGCCCGGCACGGTCGAAGCGTAAGGCAGACCCGTCGTCTCAAGGATCGGCAGCGCGTCCATGTCGGCGCGCAGGCCGATCCGCTTGTTGCTGTTGTGGTTGCCGCGCAGTTCGCCGACGACGCCGGTGCCGCCGACGCCGCGATGCACGGTGATGCCCCAGGTCTCCAGCAGGTCGGCGACGATGGCGCTGGTGCGGGTTTCCTCGAAGCCGATTTCCGGATGCGCATGAATATCGCGGCGGATCGCCACGAGATCGTTCTGGAAATCCTTGATCCGGTCGATGACAGGCATGGCTCGCGCGCTCCGCTTGATCGCGGCACGTTATGCCACATCGCAAAGGCGAGTCACGCGGATTTCAGCCCGGCGCTTCGCCGGGCCGCGCATTCACCAGCTGGCCGGAAGCTCCTTGAGGCCGCGCAGCACGAAGGTCGGCCGCCACTTCGGATTTTCCACGTCGTCGATGCGCAGATTCGGAATCCGGCGCAGCAGCGTCGTGAGCGCGACCTCGGCTTCGAGCCGCGCGAGCTGCGCGCCGAGGCAGAAGTGAATACCACCGCCGAACGACAGCGGCCGCACGTTCGGCCGCGTGATGTCGAGCCGATCCGGATGATCGGGATAGACAGCCGGATCGTGATTGGCCGAGCCGAGCAGACACATCACGTTGTCGCCCTGCGGAATTTTCACGCCGCCGATCTCGACATCCTCCATCGCGACGTGGTAGGTGAGCTGCACCGAGGAGTCGTAGCGCAGGAATTCCTCGATCGCGTTCGGCATCAGCGACAGGTTGGACTTCAGCAGTTCGAGCTGGTCCGGATTGCGATGCAGCGCCAGCAGCGCATTGCCGATCAGGTTCACCGTGGTCTCGTGACCCGCGCCGAACAGCAGGATGATGTTCGCGGTCAGCTCTTCGTTGCTGAGCTTGCTGCCGGCCTCTTCCGCCTGAACCAGTTGAGTCGTCAGGTCGTCGCCCGGCTCGCGGCGGCGCAGATCGAACAGCCGCTGGAAATAGGCTTCGGAATTGGCGTGCGCGGCATTGGCCTCGTCGATCTCGGCGCGCGACAGCGGCACCGGATCGAGCAGACGGCCGCCGGTGCGCTCGCGCTTGAAGAAGATTTCGCGATCCGTCTCCGGAATGCCGAGCATGTCGCAGATGACGATGACTGGCAGGCGGAACGCGAAGTCCGAGATCAGGTCCATGCGGCCCTGCCCGATCACCCGGTCGATCGAGTCGTCGACGATCGCCTGGATCTTCGGACGCATGTCCTCGACGCGGCGCGCCGTGAACGCCTTGACGACAAGGCCGCGCAGGCGGGTGTGGTCGGGCGGATCCTGCGTCAGCATCCAGCGGCCCATCGCGCGATAAACAGGCTCGTTCAGCGCTTCCGGCCCGAAGCGGCGCGTGATGCGGGTGACGTAATCCTTGCCGAACCGCTTGTCGCGCAACACCAGCGCCGCATCGGCGTTGCGGCTGACGAGATAGCCGTTCAGCGCCGGCAGATGCAGCACCGGCGCACGCGTGCGCAGCTTGTCGTAGGACGGATAGGGATCGCGGATGAAGTCCGGAGACAGCGGGTTGAACAGCGGCTGGGCGCTTGCCGTCTGGGTTGTAGCCCCTTGCAACTGCTCGTTCATGAA
>NZ_DAINNK010000161.1:0-2464 GCF_036735925.1 Povalibacter sp. | reverse complement strand
GCGGTCGCTTTAATCAGGCGGACTCCGTTTCCTCTTCTTCCTGTGGGGCCGGCTTCAGCCGGCCTCTGACTGTAGGTCAGGCTTTAGCCTGACATCCAGAGGCCGGCTGAAGCCGGCCCCACAGAAGACCCGTCGTTCCTACCCCAGAAACTCGCACAGATACGCCACCGCTCCGCCGACCGCCCGCACATCGAAGCCGCTGTTCGCGGCCACTTCGAAATACGTTCCCGCTGCGAACGTCTGCCACTCGCTGTTCACCGCGAGCTTCACGCTCAGCTGACCGCTGATCACGCTCATGCGCTCGGCGGCACCGGTGTTGAAATGAAATTCGCCGGGCGCGATCACGCCGACCGTCGCGCGCAGACCGTTGCGTTCGAAGCCGATGCTCTGAACGCCGCCGTCGAAGTAAGTGTTGTGCTTGAGCATGAGTCTCTCGTTCGTCGATGAAGTAAAGAAAGCCGACACGATCGTGATGGCGCGCGAGCATAGCGGATGCGCGAACACGTTCCACTGCAATCGGCAACTGTGTTAATTTGGCGACAAATAAAGTACGGGGAGGAACGGTGCCGGAGCATTCGCTCGACGGTATCCAGATCGCACAGACGCCGCCTGCGGAGCACAAGATTGCCCGCAACCGCGCGCAATCGACTGCCTTTGTCGGCCGCACATTGCGTGGTCCCCTCAACACGCCGCTCGTCGTGCGCAGCTTCGCGGATTTTCAGCAGATCTTCGGCGGACTGTGGCAGCCGAGTCCGCTGTCCTACGCAGTCGAACATTTCTTCGATCAGGGCGGACGTCAGGCCGTCATCGTGCGTGTCGCCAACCAGGCCGCACCGGCCACCGTTTCCCTGCGCTGCGAACGCGAGTCGCTGGTGCTGGAGGCCTGCGCACCCGGCACGCGCGAGTTCCTGCGCGCTTCGATCGACTACGACAATCTCGATCCCGCCGATGTACTGAGCTTCAACCTCGTCGTGCAGCGCGTGCGCGCGCCGGGGTCGGAGCGCATCGAAGAGCAGGAGATCTTTCGCACTGTGAACGTCGATCCGCTGTCGGATCGCAATGTCGCGAACGTGCTGGCCGGCTCTCATCTGGTGCGCGTGCGCGGCCAGGTGCCGAAGAGCCGTCCCGCGGTCACGCTCATGCCCGGCACCAACCTGCCGGTCGGTTACGTCAGTTCGAGTCCGGACGGCGATGACGGCCGGCCGCTGAGCGACTACGACATCATCGGGTCGGCGGCGCGCGGCACCGGACTCTTCGCGCTCGCCGACCACGACGATCTCGCCTTCGTCTACATCCCGCCGCTGTCGCGCTCGACCGAGGTGGGTGCCAGCACGCTGCTGGTCGCTGCGAGGTTCTGTCGCGAGCATCACGCGATGCTGATCGTCGATCCGCCGCTCGCCTGGGAAACCCCGGGTGCAGCGCTGCAGGGCCTGAAGGAACTCGACTTCTACAACGACAGTGCCGTGATGTTCTTTCCGCGTCTGGCGTGCATGGATCGCCTGCGCGGCCGGGCGGAGATCTTCGGCAACGGCGGCGCCGTGGCCGGGCTGCTGGCGCGCTCGGACGATGCGGACGCACTCGTACCGACGTCGCCCGAACCCGAACCCCTGCTGCGTGCCGGTGCGAGGCTGGCCAGGGAAGTGTCACCCGCCGATCGCCGGCGCCTGTCGCAGGCGGGAATCAATGTGCTGCAGACCGTTCGCGGCACGGATCGCACCCGCGCGCCATTGCGCACGCTGGCTTGCGGCGCGAGCGTCTCCTCCGACGGTTCCTACCTGACGCCGCGGCGTTTCGTGCAGTCCGTCATCCGTGCCATCGAAAACGGCACTCGCTGGGCCGTCGTCCGTCCGCACGATCCGCTGGTCCAGCAGCGCGTGACCCGGCAGGTCGCCGAGTTCCTGACCGAGTTGCGTACGTCGGGCGCCTTCCGCAGCGCCCTGCCGGACAGCGCTTTTCTGGTGATCTGCGACGAACGCATCAACGATCCGCACGACGATCCTGGCGCCCTGAACCTGCTGGTGCAGTTGGCGGCGATCCATGCAGGCGACTATCACAGCTACATGATCACCCACAGCCTGCGCAGCAGCACCGTGCGCCCGGTCGTCGTCAACCGGCTGGAAGCTTCGCTGCGGGTCGGCGACGAACTCGAACGCGAAATCACGATCCGTGTGGATCAGGAGAACGATTTCGTCCGGGTGCTGGCGGGGTAGGAATCGGATTTCACACGGAGATCACGGAGATCACGGAGATCGGAAGGGAGAAGAGAATTTCCACGGGGGAAGAATGGGAACACGGGGAGCACGGGGAAAGAAAATTTCTGTTCCGAGACCCCGTGCTCCCCGTGTCCCCCGTGGAAATTTTCCTTCTCTTCTCCGACCTCCGTGTGCTCCGTGAACTCCGTGTGAAACTTCTTATCCGAACAGCGTCTGCAGCGGCTGCGGCTTCGCCAGGTGGAAGCCCTGGG
>NZ_DAINNK010000160.1:0-2617 GCF_036735925.1 Povalibacter sp. | reverse complement strand
CGATCATTTCCATCAGCAACCTGGTGAAAACCTACGCGTCGGGCTTCCAGGCGCTCAAGGGTGTCGATCTCGACATCCGCCGCGGCGAAATTTTCGCGCTGCTCGGGCCGAACGGCGCAGGCAAGTCGACGCTCATCAACATCGTCTGCGGCATCGTCAATCCCACTTCGGGCACGGTGCGGGCCGACGGTCATGACGTGATTCGCGATTACCGCGCGGCGCGCGCGAAGATCGGGCTCGTGCCGCAGGAGCTGTCGACCGATTCGTTCGAGAGCGTCTGGGCGACGATGCGCTTCAGCCGCGGCCTGTTCGGCAAGGCGCCGAACGATGCGCACCTGGAGAAAGTCCTGCGCGATCTGTCGCTGTGGAGCAGGAAGGACGAAAAGATCATGGCGCTGTCGGGCGGCATGAAGCGACGCGTGATGATCGCGAAAGCGCTGTCGCACGAACCGCAGATCCTGTTCCTCGACGAGCCCACGGCCGGTGTCGACGTCGAACTGCGTCGCGACATGTGGGAGATGGTGCGCTCGCTGCGCGCCAGCGGCGTCACCATCATCCTCACCACGCACTACATCGAAGAAGCCGAGGAGATGGCCGACCGCATCGGCGTCATCAACAAGGGCGACATCGTGCTGGTCGAGGACAAGCACGTGCTGATGCGCAAGCTGGGACGCAGGCAGCTCACGCTGCATCTGCAGGCGCCGCTGAAGGAAATTCCCGCGCAGCTCGCCAGGCGGCAGCTCGAGCTGTCGGCCGACGGCAACGACCTGGTCTACACGTTCGACACGCAGTCCGATTCGACCGGCATCGCCAGCCTGCTGCGCCAACTCAACGAACTCGGCATCGATTTCAAGGATCTGCGTACCGAGGAAAGTTCGCTGGAGGAGATTTTCGTGAGCCTGGTGAGGTCGTCGAAATGAACACGTACGCCATCCGCGCGATCTACTACTTCGAACTGTCGCGCTGGTTCCGCACGCTGGTACAGAGCATTGCCTCGCCGGTGATTTCCACGTCGCTCTACTTCGTGGTGTTCGGTGCGGCCATCGGCTCGCGCATCGCCACCGTGGATGGCGTGAGCTACGGCGCCTTCATCGTGCCGGGTCTCATCATGCTGTCGATCCTGACCGAGAGCATTTCCAATGCATCGTTCGGGATCTACATGCCGCGCTATGCCGGCACGATCTACGAAGTGCTGTCGGCGCCTGTCTCGTTCGTCGAGGTCGTGACGGGCTATGTCGGCGCCGCGGCAACCAAGTCGATGCTGCTGGGCCTGATCATTCTTGCGACGGCGCGCCTGTTCGTGCCGTTCCACATCGAGCATCCGCTGTGGATGGTTGCGTTCCTGATACTCACCTCGGTCACGTTCAGCCTGTTCGGCTTCATCATCGGCATCTGGGCCAGCGGCTGGGAGAAGCTGCAGGTCGTGCCGATCCTGGTGATCACGCCGCTGGCGTTCCTGGGCGGCAGCTTCTATTCGATCAGCATGCTGCCGCCGCTGTGGCAGAAGATCACGCTGTTCAATCCGGTCGTCTATCTCATCAGCGGCTTCCGCTGGAGTTTCTACGGCATCTCCGACGTCGGCGTCGGCATCAGTCTGGCGGCCACGCTCGGGTTCATGGTGCTGTGTCTCGTGATCATCGCGTGGATTTTCAAGACCGGATACCGACTCAAGAACTAGACGGATTCCGGAAATGTCATGGCGTGCCGCGCGCTGCGCGGTTATCGTCGCGACCGGCAAAAACATTCCTGGGAATTTCCGATGAAGTCGAACCGCTGTCGAGTCGCGAGCGTCGTCGCTGCATTTGTTCTGTCGGCCTGTGCCACTGCCCCGGCGCCCGCACCGCAGCCTGCTGCGACATCGCCCGGAGCATCGCTGGGTTTTCTGCCCGGCTTCCTGCAGAGGGAAGTGCTGCCAAACAGCCTGCTGCTGTTGCCGCCGCCGCCTGCCGTGGGCGCGCCGGCTTTCGCTGCCGATGAAGCTGCGTATCGTTCGACGCGTGCACTGCGCGGCACGCCGCGCTGGGACCTGGCGGTGCAGGACGCCGACCTGCGTTTCCCCGGTTCGCTGGGCACGTTCTCCTGTGCGATCGGCGCGCCCATCACTCCGCAGGACACGCCGCTGCTGTACGACCTGCTGCGACGGAGCACCACCGACGGAGCGGTGGCGACGAATGCTGCCAAGGATCACTACAAGCGCGTTCGTCCCTTCGCCGAATACAACGAAGAAAGCTGCACGCCGAAGGAGGAGGGCATCCTGAGGACCAACGGTTCCTATCCGTCCGGCCACACCGCGATCGGCTGGACATGGGCGCTCATCCTCACCGAACTGTCGCCGCAACATGCCGACGCCATCCTGCAGCGCGGCTACGCCTTCGGTCAGAGCCGCGTGATCTGCGGCGTGCACTGGCAGAGCGACGTGAATGAAGGCCGCGTCGTCGCGGCGGGCGTGGTGGCACGTCTGCATGCCGATGACGGATTCAACGTCGCTTTGCGCGAGGCGAAGAAGGAACTCGACGCGGTGTATCGCAAGGGACTCAAGCCGACGCGCGATTGCGCGGCTGAGACGGCGGCGCTGGTCCCGCAAAAGTAGCAGTTGGCGCGAAGGCCGGCTGAAGCC
>NZ_DAINNK010000159.1:0-2625 GCF_036735925.1 Povalibacter sp. | reverse complement strand
CGGTCGGCGACGCTGCCCACCAGCAGCCGCTTGAGAAGGAACCAGCGGCTTGCGCCGATCGCGAGCAGGTCGGGTCGTTCGCGTTCGAGAACTTCGAGGATCGCGTTTGCCGGCGGCGCGCCGGTGACGATGGCCCGTGCGTGCGGGATCAGACCGGCGTCGCGACCGATGCTCTGCAGCTGCAGCCGGGCGCGATCGAGGCTGGTGCGTTCGAAGTCGGCGATGACCGATTCGTCGAGCCCGGCGGACTTCATCATTCCGCTATGGGGCGAGTGAATGGCGTGCACCATCGTCGCGGAGGCCTGATCGAGCGCCGCCAGACGCACGGCAGTGCGAACCATCGGCAGCGCCGCGGTGGACAGATCGCTCGCAATGACGACCTTCCCGTAGTGGCTTTCCATCGTGCGATGAACCACGAGCACCGAACGGCGCGCGGTTCGCACCAGGCGTTCGGCAGTCGTTCCGAGAATCGCGCTGCCGCGGCCGGGTTGCGGCGCTGCGACGACGATCAGGTCCGCATCCCATTCGGCAGCCGCTGACGCGATGGTGTCGCGCACCTTGCCACGACGGACAGCGACATCGATGAGATCGGCGGAGGAACCGAACAGTCGATCCGCTTCGGCCAGGAGCTGAACATAGGCGCGATTCGACTGCATGCGCGCCACGCGATCGGCCTGCCGCGAATCGATGACGTGCAGCATCAGCAGCCGGGCGCCCGTCTGACGCGAGAGCGACGCCGCACGCTGCAACGCGGGTGCGGATCTCGCCGTCAGGTCGGTGGCGCAGATGATGCGTTTCGGAACATGGGGAAATTCAGCTCTCATCCACTACCTCCGTCCGCGAATCCGGATTCAATCGCACATGAGTCTGTCGCTGCGCCGTCGCGCTCGATGACGTTCTCGCGCGAGGTCGGCGGGTCGTCTTCGCCTCCAGTGCCGGCGCCGCATCGAGCGGGTGCGGCACGATCAGCACGTCGCACGTCGCCTCCTTCAACAGCTGATTCGCAACGCTGCCGAGCAGGGCCCGTCGCATCCGGCCATCGCCGCGGGTGCCCACGACGAGCAGGTCCGGCTGGATTTCCTGGATCGCGTGCAGGATCGTCGTCGCTGGATTGCCATCGGCAACGACGAGTCCGTAGCGCCGCGGATTCGTGCTTTCCTCTTCGAGCAACTGGTGCATCAGTTCGGTCGCATCGGCGCGTACCGAATCGGCGGGGACGGCCGGGCCGGAAATTTCCTGCAGCAGCACGTGCGGCGGCACATGCGCATGAATCACGGTCGTGCGTGCCGACCGGGTCAGGACGAGACGTTCGGCCGCGCGCACCGCGGCGCGCGATCTGGCGGACGTGTCGAGCGCGAGCAGGACGTTCCGATACCGTCCGTCGGCGTTCCGCCGGACGATCAGCACTGGACAGACGCGCGCACTCACCGCCTTTTCTGCGACGGTGCCCTGCAGGGTGTCGGTGCCGCGCCGCGGTTCGTGCGGACCCAGGATCAGCAGATCCGGTCGCGTGCGCACCAGCGAGTCGAGGATCGCCCGGGAAGCGCCGCCCGCGCGCACGACGACTTCAGGTTCCGGCCCAACGCACCGCAGCGGTTGCCGGCCGCGCGCCTGCAGCCTTGCCACGGCGATCTCCAGCGTCTGTTCGAGCGCCCGATCGGAGGACACCGGCGAGACGACGTGCAGCAGCGACAGATCCGCTGTGAGTTCATCGGCAAGCCAGCCGGCACGATCGATGGCGATCTCGCTCTTCGGCAGCAGATCCGTGGCACACAGCAGTCTTGGCATCGCTTCGAACTCCGTCGCAGTGGTCGCGGCCATTTTCGGCGCTGCGCTTGTTTCGATCAATTAGAATTAATTTTGTCATTGCTTCGATAATACGAAATCGTCCATCGGGCACTGGAATGCGATGGTGCATGCCGCATCGACCCGCGGGACCGCCGTGAATCTCTCGTGTCCTTGTCAACAACCGGCAGGCGAACGTGCTCATCGCTCGCAGTACGCAACACGTGCCGAGACATGGACCCCCGGAACATCCCGATTTACGGCACATCGCTCAGAGCAGGACGATGGAGGAGTTCGGCGTTGTCCGCCGTCACGCATTCGAAACAAGGCAGCCGCAGGATGCCGCCGCCGCTTTCCTACGGAGCAAGACCATGTCAGACAAGAATCGCAAGCCATCGGGTTCGACTACTGGCGCCGGCGCGCCGGCGCCGAGCGACCGCAACTCGCTGACCGTCGGTGCGGATGGTCCGATCCTGCTGCACGACGTTCACCTCGTCGAACAGCTCGCCCACTTCAATCGCGAGAAAGTCATCGAACGCCAGCCGCATGCCAAAGGCGGCGGCGCCTTCGGCACTTTCGAAACCGTGGAGGACATGTCGCGCTACACGAAGGCGGCCCTGTTCCAGCGCGGCGCGAAGACCGATCTGGTGTTGCGCTTCTCGACCGTCGCCGGCGAGATGGGCAGCCCCGACACCTGGCGCGACGTGCGCGGCTTCTCGCTGAAATTCTACACCAGCGAAGGCAATTACGACCTGGTCGGCAACAACACGCCGATCTTCTTCGTCCGCGATCCGATGAAGTTCCCGCACTTCATCCGCAGCCAGAAGCGGCTTCCCGATT
>NZ_DAINNK010000158.1:0-2663 GCF_036735925.1 Povalibacter sp. | reverse complement strand
GTAGGTCAGGCTTCAGCCTGACTCCTCAAAGGCCGGCTGAAGCCGGCCCCACAGGCGGCACGACGGCCGGCCGTATCGGGCAAGGCTCGGGCTTGATCGCACTTCCCCTGTCCAGCGATTGCACGATGGTTTCGATCCGCCTGACGTTGGCCGCGGTATCGACGATCACCAGATCGTTGCTGCAAGCAACCGCCACGAAATGCGACTGCTGCGGCAGCAGCGGACGCAGTACCGGGACGAGTTGCGCTGCCGGCATGCTGCGCACGGCGATGATCTTCGTGACGTACAGCGAGTCCGGAACCGATTCCTTGCCATTCACGATCGGTACGGGCTGGTGCCTCGCAGTCGACTCGGGTACGACGCGTACCAGGTCTCCCGTTTCGATCGCTGCGAAGCCGTTGACCTGCAGGATGGTCAGGAACTCCTCGTAGTCGATGGCATCGGGATTGTCTTCGATGAGCGTGATGTCCGCATTGACGCGCGGATCGACGACGAACTTCTTCCCCGTCCGTTTCGCCACGGCGTCGATCAGCGTCACGACCGGAACGGCATGACTGCGTGTCTCGCCGCCGTCCGCGGCCGACGTCGCCGTGGCGGTCCACAACAGCATCGCCGTGCATCCGCAAGCGACGGTATTTCGCAGCATCCTCTTCTTCATGGTTTCTCCCGGGTGGTGCTATCTGGCGGCAGGGATCGAACGCGGCAATTCCAGTTTCTGCAGGCGAACGGGTTGGGACGACGGATCGAGCGGGACAAAACCCGCGTCCTGCAGATCGACGGCATGGCGCATGATGGTGTCGAGAAACCAGCTCGCCTGCGAACTGCGGCCCGACGGATCGACATGGCTGTAAAGCACGACGGGACGTGCAGCACTGTAGGTTCCGTCCGCGATGCTGGCGGTGGTCGGTTGCACACCTTCGAGCAGATTCTGTGCGAGCTGCTGAGCATGCGATGCGAAGAACCCCAGGCTCAGTACGGCAATGGCGTTCGGTTCGGCCCAGAGCGTCTGGGTGATGAATGTGTCGTGTTCCACCGCCGGGGCATAGACGCCGTCGCTGCGGATCGTGTGACAGACGTCGTTGTACAGCGCCGGATCGAGCGTTTTGAGCGAGCGAATCGACGGATAAGTCTCGCAGCCGACTTCCATGATCAGTTCGAGCATGGCCGGGCGCAGCGCGGCCTTTTCGTCGGGACCGAAGACGACGATGTTGCGCAGCTCCATCCCCGACTCGATCTGATTCCAGGTGAGCGCGCGATTCTCGACGAACTCGTTGGGGTTGGTCGCGTCGGGTACGCGTCGCGCCAGTGCGAGGAACAGATGTCGCGGTGTGAGTCTGAGCGGCGTTGCCGTCCTGGCCGCAGTGACGGCCAGGCCGATGGATCCGATCTTCGCCCCGGCGATGTTCCAGAAGTATTTGCGATGGCAGTTCCTGATTTCGTCATCGGTCATCGTCCGCGTCACGATCGCGACGACGGGTCGGGCGACGTTGGTGTCGTCGCAGATCGCCTGCAGAGCGCTGTTCGTATCGAGCGTCTGGAAATCGGTCGACGTCATGAGGACAGGTCCGATCAGTCCGCGCGTCATCGCAGGGCCGGCAACCCGCAGGGTCGGTGACGACGTGACAGGCATCGAGTTTCCTGCCGATGAACGCATCGGCCCCGGCGGCGCTGCGGATGTATCCGGTACGTTCGCGCTTTCCAGTGCGGCCGATGCTGCGGCGGTGCGAGCGACGGCCGTGTCCGTCGACGGTGTGGAAACGGTTGCTGCCGTCATGGCCGTCTCGGGCTGCGAGCGGCGGTGCGCTTCGATTGGATCGTCTGCAGAACGTACCTCGGCCTCGCGAGGCGCGCGCTCGCGAAGCGTCAACAGGCGGTCGAGTCCGCCGTACTGAAAAGTCCACAGCGTGGCGGCCACTGCAGAGGCGCCCACAAATAATCCGAACAGCACGCCGCGTGCGACGGCGAATCGGCGCTCGCCCGCCGCCTGTCGCTGCAGTTGCGACTTCAGCCGCGCAGCGAAAGCCGGTGGCGGAGTCTTGCGAAGCTGATGCAGGAAATCGTCGTTCATGGGCGTCGCTCCCGCTACCACTTCGCCCGCAGCGCCGCGACCGTGCGGTGCAGGAGGGTGCCGACATTCGATTCGGACAGGCCCGTCAGCTTCGCGATGTCGCGATTGCTGAGCGAGGCGCCGTACCTGAGCGCGATGAGTTCGCGCTCGCGCTCCGGCAGTTCCTTCGTCAGGCGTGCAAGCCGCGCCAGATCCGAGTTCAGGGCGATCTGCGTTTCCGGCGTGTGCTCGGTTGCCAGATCGATGGCGGCGTCGATCGGCAGATGCGCGCGGCGCGAACGTAGATGGTCGATGGCGCAGTTCTGCGCGATCCGGAACAGCCAGGTCGAGAAGCCGGCCAGATCGCGCCGGTAGCGATGGCGCGCGCGCCAGGCCTTCTCGAACGTCCGTGACGTCAGTTCCTCAACGTCGCTTTCGCGGCCGAGACGGAAGCGGAAATAGTTGTAGATGCGCGGCAGCTGCTGCGCATAGACGGCGTCCCAGTCGAGTTCATCGGCCTGTTCGTCGGACTTGGGCCATTGCATCGGGCGATCTGCTGCTGCTTCCCGCGAGGTCATGTCGCTATATACGGGGGAGGCGCCGACCTATCACATTC
>NZ_DAINNK010000157.1:0-2665 GCF_036735925.1 Povalibacter sp. | reverse complement strand
CAACAGAAGACCCGCGATGCGAATCGGGCAGGTGGATTGAAATTCCTATCCGCCGGGTCGACCGATTTCTTGGATGAATGCCCGAGGTATCGGTGCGACCCTCCTCGGCTGACCGACGGCGGTCGGTTCGCGCTCCGTGACGCTGGACGATACGTAGCGCGAAAATGCTGCGCGCCTCCGCGGCTCGACCGCCAGGACGGCAGTCATATCATTCACTCGTTTCATCCCCTCATGAGGGATGTATTAGCCATGTAATATGATTGATGCTATATTTCGTTCTCAATTCATCCCCTCATGAGGCTCGTTTTGAGCGAGAAACATCATGCGAAGACCCTCGGACCGCGGTCGGCGCAGCTCATCACGGAACTGCACGAGTTGCGCAAGACCACGTTCACCGTGGCGGACGTGTGCGCGATCACGGGGTTGTCGCCGATCGCGGCCCGCAAGCTGGTCCACAAGGCCCGGCAGCGGGGTTTGGTGACCCGGCTCAAGCCAGGTCTGTACAACCTCGTGCCGTTCGAGCTGGGACGGGCCACCGAGCATGTCGACAGCCCCTATCTGATCGCGCGCGAACTCGTGGGCGAGGCTGCGTATTTCCTGTCGCACGGCACCGCCTTCGAGCTGCATCGCATGGTGACCCAGCCGAACTTCACCGTGTACGTCTCCTGCACACGGCGGGTGCGCCCGCAAACGGTGGGCGGCTATGACTTTCACTTCGTTCACGTCACCCCCGAGCGAGTCTTCGGCGTGACGAAGCACTGGGTCGACAAGGAACGCTTCGTGATGATCAGCGACATCGAGCGCACGATCCTCGACGGTCTGCGGCACCCGGCATTCGTCGGCGGCATCACTGAGGTCGCCAAGGGCCTGTGGATGAAGCGTGCCGAACTCGACATGCCACGCCTGGTGGAGTACGTGCGCCGCCTCGACGTGGGCGCGGTCGTGCGCCGCCTCGGCTACCTGCTGGAGCACTACGGCCTGGCGGACGCGACGACGCTGGAATCGCTGCGCGGCATGCTGACCGCGACCTACCAGCGTTTCGACCCCCTGTTACCGGCCGAAGGCCCGTTCGTCGCGCGCTGGCGCCTGCAACTCAACGTGACTCCCGAAGAACTCGACGCAGTGAGGCTCGGCTGATGATTCCCCAACGCAACCTGTCCCTGATCTCGAACAGGCTGGTGAACGCCGGCGGTCGGCGCATCCCCGAGGCCGTCATCGAGCGCGACTATGTGCTGGCCTGGTTCCTGACCGGATTGGCCGGCCATCCGCTGCGCGACGTGCTCGCGTTCAAGGGTGGCACGGCACTGCGGCGCTGCTGGTTCGCGGACTACCGATTCTCGGAGGATCTGGACTTCACCCTGATTCGCCCGATCACCTTCGACGAGATTCTGGCCGGTCTGAACGACATCTTCGCTGTGATCGAAAACGCCTGTGGGCTGCGGATCGCCTTCGATCGCGAAGACCGCCACGGCCACCAGAACAGTCATACCTTCTACCTGCACTACCAGGGACCGCTGCCCGCGGCCAACGACGTGAAGGTAGATATCACGATCGACGAAGTGCTGTGCTTTCCGCTGGTCGATCGCACGATCCACCGTACCTACGACGGGTTCGACGACCTGCCGGAAGGGCCGACCGTCAAGGTCTACGCTCTCGAAGAGATCGTGATCGAGAAACTGCTCGCCCTGAGTGATCGCGCGCGCAATGAGCCGCGTGATCTGTATGACCTTTGGTATCTGCTGGACGCCACCGAACTGCGCATCGCGGAACTGCATGCCGAACTCGACGCCAAACTCGCGCATCGGCAACGCCCCGCCGCGGGCATCGAGCAGGTGATCGCTGCCAAGGAAGATCGGCTGCGGCGCCTCTGGACGACCAGGCTCGCCCATCAGATGACCGATTTGCCTCCGTTCGATGGTGTCTTCCGGGACGTGTTGCGCACACTTCGGGCCGCCGGTCTACCGAAAGCCGATGGTTGAAGCACAGAAAAAAGCGGCCCCCGAAGGGGCCGCGAGAGGGATGTCACAAACTCAGTGCACCAACTGCCGTGCCAGTGCCACTTCCACCGAGTCCGAACTCCGGCGTGATGAAGCCGATGACCCCGGAGATGACCGAGGCATCGAGGCCGAAGAGAAATCCGCCGAGCGCGACGACGGCTGCGAGCGTGATGGTGCGGCGGGCGGCCTCGCGGTAATCGACGGCGGCGTGAGTCATCAGGGCCCTCGCGAAGCAGTGAGCGTATCGAATAGCGTCGGACTGCCGTGCAGCCACGGGGCGCGGCGCACTTCAGTCAACCACAGGTCCTGGATGCGCGAATCGCCCCAGTAGCCGCTGGCATACGGCGCCCCCACATCGGCTGATCGTCCCAGCGCGCATTGATGTAGGCGAAGGCGCCGATCAGGGCGCGGTTGTCGTCGATGAACGAGAGCAGCGGTTCGTACCACTCGGCCCAGATCTCATCGGCGCTGCGCTGCACGGTGTCGGTGTGCGGCGGGCCACGTTGCAGACCCTGCCGGCGAGGCCGGAGACGGACGATCATCGCTCTGCTGCCACCGCGGGCGGATTTTTATTGCACGCCGGGGTGGCGATCGAACCGCATCAGCGCGCCAAGCTGGAACGGTTATGCCGCTACGTGAGCCGTCCGTCCGTATCGACGCAGCGCCTG
>NZ_DAINNK010000156.1:2354-2812 GCF_036735925.1 Povalibacter sp. | reverse complement strand
TGTTGAAGCCGAGGATGTCCTTGAAGTCGGTGAGGCCGTTGTTGCCGCCGAAGCCCATGTCGTTGCGGAAGAACGCCAGCATCAATGCATACGTCAGCGCCTGCGTGATGATGGACAGATACACTCCCGTCACGCGCGAACGGAACGCGAGCCAGCCGAACACCAGCGCCAGCAGTCCCGGCACGAGGACGACCATCAGCGCGGCGAACCAGAACATGTCGAAGCCGTACCAGAACCAGGGCAGTTCCTTCCAGTTCAGGAACACCATGAAGTCCGGCAGGACCGGATCGGCATACACGCCGCGCGGCCCGATCTGGCGCATCAAGTACATACCCATCGCATAGCCACCCAGCGCGAAGAATGCGGCGTGACCGAGACTCAGGATGCCGCAGTAGCCCCAGACCAGATCGACGGCGACGGCCAGCAGCGCATACGTCAGGTACTTGCCGATCAGCGTC
>NZ_DAINNK010000156.1:0-2344 GCF_036735925.1 Povalibacter sp. | reverse complement strand
CGGGCGGAACGGCCGGCAGCAGGTGCTCGTAGTTCATGTACTTGCCGATCAGCGTCATCGTGTACGACGACAGGTGCAGCGACGAGCCCGCGTCGAACGCGAGATGCAGGATCGGCACGACGATGGCCGTGACCAGCAGGACGGCGAGGAAGATCTGCGTTCCGCGCTCGCCCAGCAGCAGATTCATCAGCGGTGTGCGCATCGTCATCTCAGGCCTCCGCCGCCCGGCCCTTCTGCGGGAACAGCCCGCGCGGACGCCGCTGGATGAACAGGATCAATGCGATCAGCACCAGGATTTTCGCCAGCACGGCGCCGGCGAACGGTTCGAGCACCTTGTTGACGACGCCGAGCGACATGCCGCCGATCAGCGTGCCCCACAGGTTGGCGACGCCGCCGAACACCACGACCATGAACGAATCGATGATGTACTGCTGGCCGAGATTGGGACCGACGTTGGTCAGCTGGCTGAGCGCGACGCCGGCAACGCCGGCGATGCCGGAGCCGAGCCCGAACGTCAGCGCATCGACCCATTCGGTACGCACGCCCATCGCCTTCGCCATCGCGCGATTCTGCGACACCGCGCGCACCTTGAGCCCGAGCGTGGTCTTCTTGAGCACGAACAGCAGGATCGCGAACACCACCGCCATGAACAGGATCACGTACAGCCGGTTGTACGTGATCGACAGCGCCTCGTTGATCTGCCACGAACCGGCCATCCACGCCGGCGTTTCCACCGGCCGGTTGTTGGCGGTGAAAATGTCGCGCACGACCTGCTGCAGGATCAGGCTGATGCCGAAGGTCGCCAGCAGCGTTTCCAGCGGCCGGCCGTAGAGAAACCGCACGACGCCGCGTTCGATGAGCACGCCCACCAGCCCGGACACCAGGAACGCGAGCGGCACGGCGACGATGATGGACGCGCCGATGTGATTCGGCATCGCGAGCTGCACGACGTAGGTCGTGTATGCGCCCAGCATCATCAACTCGCCGTGCGCCATGTTGATCACACCCATGACGCCGAAGGTGATGGCGAGTCCGATGGCCGCCAGCACCAGCACCGACCCCAGGCTCAGGCCGAAGAACAGCGTTTCGACACCGCCATAGATCTGGCGCCAGTTGTCGATGCTCGCAATGGCCACGGTGGCGCCCCGACGCACACGCTCGTCCGGTTCCGCATGGACGCCCTCGTCCGACCGTTCGGTCAGGCGCTTGAGTCGGTTGTAGACATCGGGACTCAGGTTGCCTTTCAGATGCTCGACCGCGGCGAGGCGCGTGTCGGCGTCGTCGCTGTCCAGATCGGCGAGCGCGAGGCCGGTGTCGATGGCGTCCTTGACCTTGTCGTCCTTCTCGTCGTCGACGCGCGCACGCAGGATGACGATGCTGTCTTCGTCGAGCGAACGCATCATTTCATTGACCGCGGCGAGCCGTACTCCCGCGTCAGGATCGGAAAGATCGAAACCGGCGATCAGGCCCTTGAGCGTCTTGCGCAGCCGGTTGTTGGTGGTGATCTTGGTGAAATCCGCTGTTGCGCCGCTGCCTGCGGCCTGCATCGTCAGCGGATCGGTGAGCGTCAGCGGATCGTCGCCCTGCACGATGAAGACGCGCTGGTCGGCGGTTCGGAAATGGAGATTGCCTTCCAGCATGGCAGTGAGTACTGCGCGTGCGTTCGGATGGCGCGTCGCGGCGACGGCGGTCGCGGCGTCGGTCTTGGTCGGGAAGTCTTCGGCGGTGAGTCCGGTGAGTGCCTGAGCGAGCGCATCGTTCTGCGCTGCGCGTGCCTGCACGACGAAAGCCAGCAGCAGGACGCTGACCATGCTGAGAAGGATTCGGTGAATCATCGCTACGGCGTGGCTCCGTCGTTGGTTTGCCATCGTGCGTGGAATCTGTCGTTCGGTTGGAGATCCCCCTCCCAACCTCCCCCCGCAAGCGGGGGGAGGGGCCGGAAGGCCGGAGGGGGTCAGTCCGTTACTCGTAGTTCTGTCCCGAGCACTTCTTCGTGACCTTGTTGTAGTTGCCGCACTTCAGCGTCACCCAGTCGGCTTCGATGTCCTTGCTGCCCGGCAGGAAATCGGACCAGGCATCGCCCGGCACCAGGCCCGGTGTCTTCCACACGACATCGAACTGGCCATCGCCGCGGATCTCGCCGATGAACACCGGCTTGGTCAGGTGGTGGTTCGGCAGCATCTTCGCCGTGCCGCCCGTGAGGTTCGGCACTTCGATACCGATCATCGCGTCGGTCACCTTGCTGACGTCGGTGGTCTTGGCCTTCTCGACCGCCTTCACCCACATGTTGAAGCCGATCACGTGCGCTTCCATCGGATCGTTGGTCACGCGCTTCGGATTCTTG
>NZ_DAINNK010000155.1:0-2990 GCF_036735925.1 Povalibacter sp. | reverse complement strand
CGCGCAACATCACCGGACAGTGCATCACGCTGGATGGCGGCTGGACGGCGCAGTAGGACGCGATCCCCTCTTCGTCATTCCACGCAGGCCGAATCCAGCCGGTTCAATCCAAATGAATCCCCGCCTACGCGGGGATAACTGAGTCAGATTCTTCGTTGGCCGGCGCCTGCAACAGGCTTGGGCGCTGAAAGCGGCGGCGATACTCTGCCGGCGACAACCCGACGATGCGCTTGAAGGTCCGGCGAAAACCACCCGAATCCTCGTAGCCCGCAGCCAGCGAAATCTGATCGACCGTATCGCGCGTGAACTCGAGCAGTTCGCGGCTGCGCGCAATGCGCAGACGCTGCTGATACTCGCTCGGCTTCATGCCCGTGGCCTTGAGGAACCGGCGCAGGAACGTGCGCGAGCCGAGCCCGGCCCGATCGGCAAGATCGTTGATGCCGAACGAGGTGCGGCTGTTGGCCTGCAGCCAGTGCTGCACGCCGAGGATCGTCTTGTCGCCGTGCTGCAGCGGCGGCGCGAAGTCGCTGTAGAAGCGCTGCTCGCGGCCGGGCGGGTCCATCAGCATGAATCGCGCGGTGCTGAACATCACCGCCGGCCCGAGCAGTCGCTCCACCAGGCTGAGTCCCATGTCCGCCCAGGCCAGCACGCCGCCCGCAGTGATCAGATCGAAATCGTCGATGACCAGGCGGTCCGCATCCACCCGCAGGTCGGGAAAGCGCTGCCGCAGTTCGTCCGCGAACATCCAGTGCGTAGTGGCGCGTCGCCCTGACAGCAGCCCGGAATCGGCGAGCAGGAACACGCCGCCGCAGACGGCAGCGACGACCGACCCTTCCGCATGCTTGCGCGCGATCCATGCGACACATTCCGGTGCGTGCCCGCGATCCACCGGCGCCAGCTGGCTCGCGGGCACCACTACCACGGACGGCTTTGCAGCCGTTCCGGGAATGTTTTGCGAAGTCACAGGCGAGTTCGGCTGAATCCTCACGCTGTTGCCAGTGCGTCACGCGCACTGACGGCGCGTGCGTCGTCGCATGCGCACGTGCGAAGTAGTTGGCATACGTGAACAGATCCGTCAGTCCATGAATGCAGGTGGCCTGCGCGCCGGGGTAGCACACGATCGCCACGTCGATGGGCGCGGGGTCTGTCAGTTGCGGCCCGTTCTTTGTCACTTTCATCCATCCCGGCAGCGGCGCGTCGCGACTATCTTGATGCGCGTTCGCTCAGAGAGGAAGTGCAATGACCGATCCCGCCCACACCTTCGACATCACTACTCCCGAAGGCCATTTCGATGCCTACATCGCGCGACCGCCGCACGGCCGACCGCGGCCGGTCGTCGTCGTGCTGCATGAAGTCTTCGGCGTCAATGCCGATCTGCGCGCCACCTGCGACGAACTGGCCCAGGCCGGATTCATTGCGATCTGTCCCGACCTGTTCTGGCGCCAGGACCGCGGCGTGGACCTCTCCGTCAACTCGACGGCGGACTGGAAGAAGGGTGTTTCCCTGTACATGGCCTACGATCTCGACGCCGGCGTGCGCGATGTCGAAGCGACCGTGACCGCTGCACGAACGCTCGCCGGCGCCGACGGCAAGGTCGGCGTCATGGGTTACTGTCTCGGCGGATTGCTGACCTATCTCACCGCCGCACGCACGCGGGTCGATGCGGCCGTGGCCTTCCACGGCAGCCGGACCGACGAATTCCTCAACGAGTCGACCGATATCGATGCGCCGCTGCAGATGCACCTGGCGGAGGAGGACGAGTTCATCCCCATGCAAACTCAGCAGCGCATCATCGACGCGCTGCATCACAATCCGAACGTCGTGATCTACAGCTACCCCGGTTGCCGGCACGGCTTCTCGCGACATGGCGGCACGCATTTCGATGCCACCGCGGCGCAGCTCGCCAGAAGCCGCACGGTCGAGTTCTTGCATCGACACCTGGGTTAGTACAGACGCTGGATATCGATCTTCCCCTTCCCTTCCGTTCGTCGAGGACAATCAGAATGAAAGAAGAATATTTCTCGGGCCGCGGCGGCACCCGCATCTTCATGCGCTCCTGGCAGCCGGCGACGGCTCCGCGTGCCGCCATCGTCATCTGTCATGGCGTGAACTCGCACAGCGGTCAGTATTTCTGGACCGCGGAGCAATTGCAGGCTGCAGGCTTCGCCGTGTATGCGCTCGATCTGCGCGGCCGCGGCAAGTCGGAGGGCCAGCGGTTCTACATCGATCACATCAGCGACTACACCGAGGATCTCGGCACGCTGATCACGCTGGTGAAATCACGCGAACCCGGACGCAAGGTCTTCCTGCTCGGTCATAGTGCAGGCGGCGTCGTGTCCTGCACGTATGCGCTCGATCATCAGAACGAACTCGCCGGTCTCATCTGCGAAAGCTTTGCCTTCGAGGTTCCCGCGCCGGCCTTCGCTCTCGCCATCATCAAACTGCTCGGCCGGATTGCGCCGAACCTTCCGGTATTGAAACTCAAGAACAAGGATTTCTCGCGCGATCCTGCGGCAGTGCGGCAACTCGACGCCGACCCGCTCACGCAGGGAGAAATACAGCCGGCGAAAACGGTGGCTGAACTGGTGCGCGCCACCGAGCGCATGCGCCGCGAATTCCCGACGATCACGCTGCCGGTGTTCATCCTGCACGGCACGCTCGACAAGGCGACCGTGCCCGCGGGCAGCCAGTTCTTCTATGACACCGTCGGATCGCGCGACAAGACGCTGCGTCTGTATGAGGGACACTTCCATGACCTGCTCAACGATGTCGGCAAGGAAGGCGTGATGAAGGACATACTCGGCTGGATCGATGCCCGTCTGACCTGAAACCCGCCTTTCACGGGAGATCGTCAAACTCGCATGGCTGACCGTTCCTTCGCGGAACGACCGTTTGTTTCAAGTGACCCAGGAGTCTTCCCCATGAGCTTTGTCAAAACCCAAGACGGCACCGAAATCTTCTACAAGGACTGGGGCGCGGGCCAGCCGCTC
>NZ_DAINNK010000154.1:0-3036 GCF_036735925.1 Povalibacter sp. | reverse complement strand
GCCCAATGGCACTGACTTAAGCGCAAGTGCGTTTTGTTCTTCCCCTCCTCCGCGCAGCGGGGGAGGGCAGGGAGGGGGTCTTCTCTGGTCGGTGGCTCACGATGCCGTGAGCGGCGTGCCCGAGGGGCTTTGCTGGAACGTCGTAAACCCATCCATGGGGACTCCGGCGCGCGCATCCCTGCGCGCGACGGTCCAGCAAAGCCCCTCGGGCACACCACTCACTACAGTGGTGGCGTGTTGAATGCAGCTACGGAGAAGATAGAGAGCGGAAGGAATGGGCCGATCGCTTAAGTCAGTGCCATTGGGCTGAAGCCTGACCTACAAGAAGACCAAGGAATGGTCAGTCCCAAGTTTTCTTTCATGCGGTCTTTTGCGGCTCTCCCTCCTCCATCTCCCGACTACGCCGCGCGAACTCATGATTGAGCAGCGCCCGCAGACGCACCGCCTTCAGCGGCTTGTGCATGATCGTCAACCCCGCCGTACTCACCTTGCGCAGCTGTTCGGTGGCGGTATCGCCGGAGATCAGCACGGCGGGCAGTGATTCGCCCAGTTGCGCGCGCAGCGTGCGGATGACTTCGATGCCCGTGTCCTCGCCGCGCAGACGCAGGTCGGCAATGATGAAGTCCGGGATGTCGGAGCCCAGCCCGGCCAACGCCTCGGCCGCATCCATGGCCGTGACGCATTTGCAGCCCCAGCTCTCCAGCAGGCTCTGCATGCCGAGGCGCACGGAAGCCTCGTCATCGACGACGACGATGAGCTTGCCGCGCAGCAGGTTCGGCACTTTCTGTTCGATCGTGGCCGACACCGACGGCGTGCGTTGTGCGTCGGCGAGCGGGACTTCGATCGAGAAGCGCGAGCCGCGGCCCACGCTCGAATCCAGTTTCAGCGGATGATCGAGCAGCGTCGCGATACGACGCACGGTGGCGAGCCCCAGCCCCAGTCCGCGCGTGCGATCGCGTTCCGGATTGTTGAGCTGGTAGAACTCCTCGAAGATGCGCTCGTGCTGGTCGGCGGGAATGCCCAGGCCCGTGTCCCACACTTCGATCCGCACCGTCCTGCCGCGCTTGCGGCATGCGACCAGCACGCCGCCTTCGCTGGTGTAGCGCAAGGCATTGGAGACGAAGTTCGACAGCATGCGGAACAGCAGCGTCGAGTCGGTCGACAGCAGCGCCTTGGAGCCGCGCACGCGCAGCCGCAGGCCCTTTTCCTGCGCCGGCACCGAGAACGTGCTGCGCAGCCGGTCCAGCACCTGGTCGGCGGGCACGGTTTCGCGCTTCACCTGCACCTGGCCGGCGTCGAGTCGCGAGATGTCCAGCAGATTGTCGAAAAGCTGTTCCAGCGATTCCGTGCACAGCAGGATCTGATCGACCAGCTTGATGCCGGCGCGGCCCTCGGAGCCGTTGCGCAGCGCCGTGGCGAACAGGCCCAGCGAATGCAGCGGCTGGCGCAGATCGTGATTGGCGGCGGCGAAGAAGCGCGATTTGGAACGGCTCGCTTCCTCGGCACGCACGCGCGCCTCTTCGGCCAGCGTGTTCTGGCGCTTGAGCTCGTCGACGAGCTGCTCGTTCTCGACCCGCAAGCGGATCTGCGTCGCCACCGCGCGCGCCTGACGTTCGACGAACAGCAGCACGTAACCCAGCACGGCGATCCACAGCACGCCGAGCGCGGCATTGCGATAGCCACCCTCGAACACGTAGCGCAGCGCCAGCAGGCCGAACACCGGCACCGCGAACGAATGCAGCGCCGGCGGGAAATAGGCATGCGTCATGATGCTGATCGTGGCGCGACTGGCGAGGCACGCCGAAATCAGCGCCAGTGCCAGCGACTGCCCCGGACCGACCAGCACGAACGCCGCCGATCCCCACATCAGTCCGGCGACGAAGGCGGCGTTGGCGAGCCGCATGCCCCACAGGCGCGGTTCGGTCTGTGCATTCGCGGCGCGTCGATACGCGAACGTCAGCCATTGCACGCCGGCCTGCACCAGCAGCACGCCGCCGCACCACAGGAAGATCGTGAGGCCCGAAACGTCGGGCCAGGCGATGATGACCATGAGCGCGGCCATGAGCACCGCCGAGCCCGAGACGGCCGCGGTATTCCCATAGAGCATCGCGACGCGTTGCTGTTCAACGCGTCGCAGTAGCGCGGCGTCCATGTCGGGGAAGAGGCGGGGTCAGCGATTCGCGGCGTAGGCCGTCGACGGCAGGTAGCCGCGACGCTGTGCGGCGAGGACGGCCTGCGTGCGATTGCGCACATTGAGCGCTTCGAACACCGCGCTGACATGTGCCTTCACCGTGCGCTCGGCAACGTCGAGGGCGCGTGCGATTTCCTTGTTGCTGCAGCCGCGGCCGAGCATGGAAATGACTTCGAGCTGACGCAGCGTGAGCGAGCCGCCGTCGGGCGCCGCGGCGGCAGCCTGGTCCCTGGCGGGCAGGAAGATTTCGCCCTCGAGTACTTTCTTGATGGCCGCGACCATTTCATCGGCCGTGAACGACTTGGGAATGAAGCCGGAGGCACCCGCCGCGACGGCGCGCGAGGCGATGCCTTCCTGTTCGTCGCCGGAGATCATGATGCAGGCCGTGGTCGGATGTTTTTCCCCGATGAGCTTCAGGGCATGGAAGCCGTCGTCGCCGCGCAGGTGCAGGTCGAGCAGCACCAGGCCGACCTCCGGATCCCGCTGCAGGATCTGCATCGCTTCCTGTACCGAAGAAACGCTCAGGATGCCGGCGTCCAGCGCGCCCTGTTCGAGAACGGCATGAAAGCCCGCCCGGAACAGAGGATGGTCGTCCACGATCAGGATTTTCATGGCGTGTGCCCCAACGGTTAAGCAATCGCTCCTGCCAGCTCGAATCGCGAGGCGCTTCCGTTGCCTGCTGGTTGGGGTTGTAGACCCCATCGATACTGTCGGTCCATCGTACGTCCGGGCACCGGAACCCGGCAATGCCTGTTTTGTGCGACGCGGAATCCTGTCGGTTTATACGGGCGGCGCTGCCCATAGTGCCAATTGTTGGCCGGGCGGGCGAAGAGGACGATCGTTCC
>NZ_DAINNK010000153.1:0-3083 GCF_036735925.1 Povalibacter sp. | reverse complement strand
GTTTCGGGGCGGCGATTCGATACGGTCAGAGCCGGTATTGATAAGTACGCATAATGTATATTACGTCAAATTAGAAAGGTACTGAGAAAAGCAGCCTAAAGCCGCACCGCGCCACGTCCGACACAACCGCATGGACCTCAGCACCTACGGGCTCTCCGTGATGCTGCTATCGCAGCTCACGGGCGTCCACCCTGACACCGCGCGACGCTGGAAACGCGCCGGCAAAGTACCGGCGCATTACGCGCAATTGCTGGCACTACGCCTCGGAGGCGATCTCGGCTCGATTACCGGCAGTTGGTCGGGCTTCAAACTGGACAGCGGCCAGCTATGGACACCAGAAGGCCGCAGCGTCACCACCGGCGACATCCGGGCCATTCCCTACACGCGCGAACTCGTGCACGAACTGCAGAAGCAACTGGCCGAGCCGCAGCAATGGAAGCTGTTCTAGAGTTCGCCGGCCGCATAACGGCGCTCGAATTCTCGACGCGCGCGAATGTGCGCGTTACCGCATTCAACCGAGGTCGATTCCAGGCACTGCGGCGACGGCTGATAGAACGCCGCCCACGCCGCATCCTTTCGACGCTCAGCGGTCAACTGCGCCTGCCTTCGATCCGCTGCGATCTGCTGTGCGCGCACTTCCTGTCGCCTTCGCCGTTCCTGATCGTCACGACGCGACTGCGCCGCTTGCTGCGCACGTTGCTGCATCGAATCCAGCGACTGTTGTACGGCAACGTTGACCTGCGACATCTGATGACGCACCACGGCAGCCGCCACGAGCCAGAGCATCAACACGCCCAGAAAGATACCGAACGCGATCTTCGCAACACCAGAAAGAAAGCCAGCCTCGTCTTCAGGCTCATCGCCAAAGGGAGATCGTCGAAGCATCGGGTCCATCCGACGGACTCTGCAGGCACGTGCAGCAGCTCGTCAGCGACGCGGCTCACAGAAACGACGGTGACCTTCAAGCGACGCGCCAACCGGCCAGACGGCCGGCTCCGCAGATTGTCACGCCGCTTGAGGATAGATCGCGACGGAATTCAGACCGCTGTGATAGCGACGGCGGGACGAACCGGCTGCACCCGCATTCTCCTAGTTGGGGGGGCGGGATCGGTGAGCCCCCCAACTAGGAGAATCCACATGCAGCCGATCATCTATCGTCCCTCATACGAAATCACACTCATCAACCGCCGTTACCATTATTTCGGTGTGGTGAAAGACGCCGAAGGCGAAATCATCTGGTCATCCATCTTCGTCTTTGATCGCGCACAGGAAGCACTCATCGACGCAACAGCGAAGGCGGATGCACTCTACGCCGCTGACGGAGCCCCCTTCTAGGGGGCTTTTTTCAGCCGCCCGCGCCGAGAGACGGCACTGCAAAGCGCGGGCGCTGATCTTCGACCGCTGGACGCCAGATGCCCTTGAGCGTCCACCACTGCCGCTCATACTCGCAGCGCCATTCGAGGCGAGACTGCATACAGTCGCCGGCCGGAATCCAGACTTCCGCGCCCTTATCATCCACCAGCACCGCCCAGGCATTCGCGGGATCGTTGGACGCGAACACTGCAGCAACGCGGAAGGATCGCGCGGGCGCGGTGCCGATTCTACGCGCGACCAGCCGCGACGACGGCGCACCGGCGGCGGTAGCTCCGCTCGCGCCGCTCGGTGCGCTCGCGACCTCATCACGTCCGAAGATATCGGCCAGCGTGCCGCCGGCCCACCACAGAGCGAGCAGGCACGCGACACCGGCCGCGAGAATGCCGGGCCGCTTCCAGACGTTGCCGCGTGTATCGACTGACTTCTCTTGCGCGTCATCGCCCTCCGCCTTACTCATGGTGTGCGACTTATAGAGGCGAAAAATCTTTTCTTCGTACCGCCCCAGCGTCATGCGAATCTGATTCGACTGCGGCGGATTCGAACCCGTCGCCGGACCATGGAAGATGCGAACCCGAAACGAGCCATCCGCGCCCAGGTGGCCGAGCTTCGTATGCACGAAGGTTTGCTCCACCAACTGGCGCGCGAACATGCCGACCTGTGCCAAGTCTTGCGTCACAAACACAATCTGCGTCGAGCGTCCCTGCGCATCGACCATGTGACGATGCTCCGCCAGCAACCGCTTGAACGGTTGCGGCACCTTATCGACCTTTTGGCCCGCCGGAAAAATCTTCCAGAGTTCGTCCATGATCAACACGCAACCGTGCGGCGCGTAGTCGTCAATCGATTCCGGTTGCTGGCACACCAAGTCCATCGGGAACTCGCGCAGCTCGCCCGTCGTCACTTGCTCGCGAATGCGATCCTCATACAGCGGGATATTCGTGACGACCACGCGCCCGGCTTTCAGCGCAGGCAGAATCTGATTAGCGACAACGCCGTACGACTTGCCCGAGCCGGGTAGGCCGGTGTACGCAAAAATGCTCACCCGACCACCGGCAAGCGACGGATCGCGAAGCGCAGCACGTACGCGACGGCAACGAACGTCATGCCGGTGCCGAGCTGCAGCGGCCCGCCGAAATACGCAATCGCCGGATCGAGCCCGGACACCCAGCTTTCAAGATTCGCCATGAAGCCAGGCGCCGGAATCGCTTCGATGACCGTCGCGAGCCCATCAAGCAGCAATTCCCACAGTTTGCGCGGAACCCACAACAGCAGCTCAACGAACCAATCGAGTATTCGCTGCAGGAATTCTATGAGCTTGTCCATGTCATGCACTCAAGACGATTCGCGTCGCCACCCATCCCCAGATCAGGAGAAAGACCGCCGACAGTACCGGACTGACCTCCTCCCAGATATCGCACATCGGACCCGACAGGCTGTAATCCTCGCTGAACGCAGAAAGCGTCCAATTCGGACACGCGCCCGCCGGCATCGCCGCACCCGCACCGAGAATCGGCGCGACTATCGGCGCGTCCTGAATCCGCGAGAAGAACGCAGAGGCACACTCCCCGAACGTGCACACCTCATCAAACTCGCCAGCGTTAGGCAGTGAACCGTCGCAGGTTGCACCCTCCGGACACGAATCATCCCCCTCCTCTCCGCCTTCGTCGCCGTCACTCCGGTGCGCGCCCCGGTCAAGCTGCCGTGACCAG
>NZ_DAINNK010000152.1:0-3263 GCF_036735925.1 Povalibacter sp. | reverse complement strand
TCGCTGCTGCTGCGCCGTCCGCCGGGCCGCGAAGCCTATCCGGGCGACGTCTTCTACCTGCACTCGCGCCTGCTCGAGCGTTCGGCTCGCGTCAACGAAGAGTACGTGGAGAAGAAGACCAACGGCCGCGTGAAGGGCAAGACCGGCTCGCTCACGGGCCTGCCGATCATCGAAACCCAGGCCGGTGACGTGACGGCCTTCGTGCCGACCAACGTGATCTCGATCACCGACGGTCAGATCTTCCTCGAAGGCGATCTGTTCAACGCCGGAATCCGTCCCGCCATGAACGCCGGCATCTCGGTGTCGCGCGTCGGCGGTTCGGCGCAGACGGGCATCATCAAGAAGCTCGGCGGCGGTATCCGTCTGGCGCTCGCGCAGTACCGCGAACTCGCGGCCTTCTCACAGTTCGCCTCCGACCTCGACCAGGCGACCCGCAGCCAGCTCGAGCGCGGCCAGCGCACCACCGAGCTGATGAAGCAGAAGCAGTACTCGCCGATGTCGGTCGCGGAAATGGCCCTGTCGCTCTACGCCGTGAACAACGGCTTCCTCGACAAGGTCGAGCTGAAGAAGGTCGGCGCCTTCGAAGCGGCCCTGCAGGCTTTCGCCAAGACCAACTACAAGCAGTTGATCGACGGCATCGATGCGAAGCCGGAACTGACGAAGGATGTCGAGGCGGGCCTGAAGAAGCTCTGCGAAGAGTTCGTGGCGACGGGAACGTATTGAAGAGCGACGAGCGGTGAGCTGCGAGCAGCGAGTCAGAGAAGCCTTCTTCCTTCTGGCTCGTAGCTACCAGCTCGCGGCTCAACGCTGAGCGAAGCGACGCACATGCCCAGCATCAAAGAAATCCGCATCAAGATCGCGAGCTTCAAGAGCACGCAGAAGATCACCAAGGCCATGAAGATGGTCGCGGCGAGCAAGATGCGTCGTGCGCAGGAGCGCATGAGTGCGACGCGTCCGTATTCGGAAAAGATCCGTCGCGTGATCGGCCACCTGCGCCACGCCAATCCGGATTACAAGCATCCGTTCATGGTGGAACGGCCGGCGAAGGCGGTTGGCTTCATCATCATCAGTACGGATCGCGGCCTGTGCGGCGGCCTCAACGTCAACCTGTTCAAGACGACGCTGGCGGCCATTCGCGACTGGCAGAAGCAGGGCGCCGAGGTGTCGACGTGTCTCATCGGTGCGAAGGGCGTGAACTTCTTCAAGCGCCTGAGCAACGTGAAGACGCTGGCAACCGTGACGCATCTCGGCGATCGCCCGCATGTCGCCGATCTGATCGGCACCGTGAAAGTCATGCTCGATCTGTATCGCGACGGCAAGCTCGATCGCCTGTACGTCGTGAACAACGTGCTCGTCAACACCATGACCCAGAAGCCGACGGTGCGTCAGCTGCTGCCGGTGGCTGCGGACGAGTCGGACGAGAGCAAGCTGCAGAAGCTGTGGGATTACATCTACGAGCCGTCGGCGGCCGAACTGCTGGACGGCGTGCTGATGCGCTACATCGAGTCGCAGGTCTACCAGGGCGCCGTCGAAAACGTCGCCTGCGAAATGGCTGCGCGCATGGTCGCCATGCAGAGCGCGACCGACAACGCCGGCAAGCTGATCGAAGAACTTCAGTTGATCTACAACAAGGCCCGTCAGGCCGCGATCACGAAGGAAATCAGCGAAATCGTGGGCGGCGCGGCGGCGGTGTGAGATCGAGCGGCGAGCAGCGGGCAATGAGCTGCTGGCCAGATGAAGAATTCTGGAATCGTTATCGGGCAATTGATAAGTGCAGTGATTGGCGCGGAAGCGCTCTGGCTCACGGCTAGCAGCTTCCCAGCTTCCCTGCGAGGAACGAGCAAATGTCTACCGGCAAGATTGTGCAGATCATCGGTGCTGTCATCGACGTGGAGTTCCCACGCGAGCACATCCCGAAAGTGTATGAAGCGCTGAAGCTCGAAGAGGGCAATCTCACGCTCGAAGTGCAGCAGCAGCTCGGCGACGGCGTCGTGCGCACGATCGCCATGGGCGTATCGGAAGGCTTGCAGCGCGGCCTCAAGGTCAAGGCCACGGGCGCGCCGATTTCCGTGCCGGTCGGCAAGGCGACGCTCGGTCGCATCATGGACGTGCTCGGCGATCCGCAGGATGAACGCGGTCCGGTCAAGGCCGACACCTACTGGCCGATTCACCGCGCCGCGCCGTCGTATGACGAACAGGCCGGCGGCCAGGATCTGCTCGAAACCGGCATCAAGGTCATCGATCTGCTCGTGCCGTTCGCCAAGGGCGGCAAGATCGGCCTGTTCGGCGGCGCCGGCGTGGGCAAGACCGTCACGATGCTCGAACTGATCAACAACATCGCGAAGGCGCACTCGGGTCTGTCCGTGTTCGCCGGCGTCGGTGAACGTACCCGCGAAGGCAACGACTTCTATCACGAGATGTCGGAAGCCGGCGTCATCAACCTGCAGAACCTGCCGGAATCGAAGGTGGCGATGGTGTACGGCCAGATGAACGAGCCGCCGGGCAACCGCCTGCGCGTCGCGCTCACGGGCCTCACCATGGCCGAATACTTCCGCGACGAAAAGAACGAGCAGGGCAAGGGCCGCGACGTGCTGCTGTTCATCGACAACATCTACCGCTACACGCTGGCCGGCACCGAAGTGTCCGCGCTGCTCGGCCGTATGCCGTCGGCCGTGGGTTACCAGCCGACGCTGGCTGAAGAAATGGGCGTGCTGCAGGAGCGCATCACCTCGACCAAGACCGGTTCGATCACCTCGATCCAGGCCGTGTACGTTCCGGCCGACGACTTGACCGACCCGTCGCCGGCCACGACCTTCGCCCACCTCGACGCGACCGTCGTGCTCGATCGTCAGATCGCCGCGCTGGGTATCTTCCCGGCCGTGAACCCGCTCGATTCCACCAGCCGTCAGCTCGATCCGCTGGTCATCGGCGAGGAACACTACAACGTCGCTCGCGGCGTGCAGGCCGTGCTGCAGCGTTACAAGGAACTGCAGGACATCATCGCGATCCTGGGCATGGACGAACTGTCGGAAGAGGACAAGCTGACCGTGTCCCGCGCCCGCAAGATCCAGCGCTTCCTGTCGCAGCCGTTCCACGTCGCCGAAGTGTTCACCGGCAACCCCGGCAAGCTGGTCCCGCTGAAGGAAACGATCCGCAGCTTCAAGGCCATCCTCGCCGGCGAATACGACGCGCTGCCGGAGCAGGCGTTCTACATGGTCGGCACGATCGAAGAAGCGGTCGAGAAGGCGAAGACGCTGCAGTAA
>NZ_DAINNK010000151.1:0-3617 GCF_036735925.1 Povalibacter sp. | reverse complement strand
CGGGCCGGCATCGACAACAGACTGCAAATACGAACGATTCGCATTATATTGCGCGGCCGACGCGCCGCAAGAGCTTTCATCGCCGAGCGAGTGGTGCGCGAGATGCGGATCGCCCGATCTGCTCAGTCATTCCCGCACAGGCGATAACAGACGAGAAGAAAGTCCCCTCGACCCATGAACCACATTCATCTACTGCGCCTGGCCGCATTGTCGTCAGTCGCACTCTCGACCAGCCTGCAAGCCGCGGAGTCGGCCAAGCGCAACGAAGATCAGCTCCACGAAGTTCTCGTCTACGGCTCGCGCTCCACGGAAGAGCAGGCATTGCTGGAAAAACCGAGCCCCGTCACCAGCATCGGCGAAGAGGTGGCCGCAGCCATCGGCGCACAGTCGGCACAGGAACTGGTGCTGCGGTTGCCGGCCGCGTTGAACTCGACCCAGCGCGCGACGAGCGTAAACAATGACCTCATGCCCAACGGACTGCCGTTTCCATCGGCGCTGGTCAACCTGCGCGACCTGGGAACGGATCGAACCCTGGTGCTCGTCAATGGCCGCAGGCACGTGGCGGGGACGGCCACGTCTTCGGCTGTCGACATCAATACGATTCCGGAAGCGCTCATCGAGAGAGTCGATGTGCTCACCGGGTCCGCCACCGGCGAATATGGCGGCGATGCCGCCGCCGGCGTGCTCAATTTCGTACTGAAGAAACAATATGAAGGTCTCGAGGGTTCGGCACAGCTGCGCCAGTATGGCGGCGGCCTGGGCCGGGAATCCGCGGCGTCGTTGTTGGGCGGCATGGGCTTCGGTCCCGACAAGCGCGGCAATGTGACCATCGGAGTGGACTGGGTGAAGCGAGCGGAAATCAATGCCGTCAACTCCGGCGTGCGCTTCCGCAATACCTATCGGCTGGTCGAGAACCCGAAGCTCTACATCCAGAACTCGGATCTGACCCCTGCCCTTTTCGATGCCGGAGCGCGGCCAGGCGATTTCATTCCGGGCCTCGACCCCGGGATCACCTCGCTGCTGCCCGCCGCGAGACAGGCCGAAGCCGCCGATCCGCGCATCAATGCGTTCGCGTCGAACGTTGCCAACGCGTTTGCCGGCATCAACGGCGGGTTCGGCATCGACATCGACGGCGACGGACTCTCCGACCCGATCGGCGGCGATCTCAACGGAGATGGTCGCGACGATTGCGAGACCGTCCCGGGATTCAACGGCTCGCGACTCCACTGCTGGACCGTGGATGAGCAGACGGGTGATATCCGTGCATTCCGGAGCGCTTCAACGCTTTATGGTTTGGGTTACGAAAGCGTCGACGGCGAAGGAGTCGTCTTCCCCTCCGACGAGCTTGTCATCCTCGATCCTCAGTATGAACGCGCTTCCGTATCGCTCAATGCCGGCTTCGATCTCACCGATGATGCGCGGTTGTTTCTCGAATCGAAGTTCGTCGACTCCACATCGGCCAACAAGCCCGTGGGCGGCTTCGACGTGTACACGTACTTCACTCCGATACAGCTGGACAACCCTTTCATCCCCGCGACGACGCGAACATTGCTGACGAACTTTCAGGCGGCCAACCCCGACGTCGACCTGGGCCATACCCGACTGAATACCACTCGTGAAATCATCACCAATGCGGGTCGCGACAGGCAGACATCGAAGACCCTGCAGCTCGTCACCGGCGTGGAAGGCGACCCCACCCCGAATCTGCATTACGAGGCAGCTGCCCAGTACGGGCGCACGCTCCAGCGGAATCCTCGCCTGCTGATCTACTTCGATCGCTTCTTCTCTGCGATCGATGTCGTTGCCGACCCCGTCACCGGAGCGCCGGTGTGCCGTTCTTCTGTCGATCCGACCGCGCTGCCCGCCACGTTTTACGGCGAGACGCTTGCAGACTTCCGAACCTTCGAACCGGGCGACGGGCAATGCCGTCCGCTCAATGTCTTCGCCACCGGCGGCGTTCTCTCGCCCGACATTTCACCCGACGCGCGCGCGTTCATCAGCAACCCGGACGGCTGGTATGAAGTGGAACTCGAACAGACGGTGTTCTCTGCGGGCGTCTCGGGCGATCTGGGTGAGCGCTTCAAGCTCCCCGCCGGCTCCATCGGCTTTCGCGCGAGCGCAGAACACCGGCGGGAGTCGAGCCGTGCGAGTGCCGCGGATGACCTCGTTAATGGCCTGATCTTCGGCTGGAGCTTCACGCCCGTCGCAGGATCGTTCGACGTCGACGAAGTTGCGCTGGCGCTGGACGTCCCGCTGATCCGCGGCAACACCCTGGCCCACGACCTGACGCTGTCCGGCTCCGCCCGCTATGCCGACTATTCGAGTGTGGGTGGACTGTTCACCTGGAGCGGCGGAATCGCCTGGGCGCCGACGCCGGGCGTGCGCTTTCGCGGCAGCCTGGCGCGCACGTTCCGCGCGCCTACGGTTTACGACCTCTTTCAGCCGGTCGAACAGAGCCTGAACGTCGGAGCGGGCTACGATCCCTGCACGATCACGCAGATCGATCTTGGACCTTCTCCCGCGACACGCGCCGCCAACTGCGCAGCGGATGGAATTCCTGCGGGCTTTCCCGATGCGGCCGCCGGAACCTTCAACGCCATCAGCGGCGGCAATCCGGATCTCGACGCGGAATCCGCCCGCACATGGACCGCGGGGCTGGTGATTCAACCGGGAACGCTTCCTTACCTGGTCGGCACCGTGGACTACTACGACATCAGGATCGAGGACGCGATCCAGTTTGCGGATTCATCGACCTCGATTGCGGCCTGCTATGACTCCACGTCCTATCCGGACAACGTGTTCTGCGATCAATTCACGCGTAACCGCGACCCCGCATCGCCGGGTTATCTGACCGTAAACAGCGGGACCAGCAAGGCGCTGAACTATGGCTTGATAGAGACCTCGGGCCTGGATTTCACGCTCCAGTACACCGCCGATCTCGGACGCCGCGGCTCAGGGAAGCGCAGTCAGATCGGATTCGGACTGAACGCAACGCGCGTTCTGAGTTACGACACCTACTTCGTTGCCGGCCAACTCGGCGAAGGCACCAGCCGCCTGGGCGAGTATCAGACGCCCAAGTGGACGGGCACCACGGATCTGATCTGGCGCTTCGGCAATTTCGATGCAAGCTGGAACACGCTGTACTACGGCGAGCAGACAGTCGCCACGGACCAGGACTTGCCGTTCATCACCACCGAATTCGGCGGGCCGGACCTGCAGCTGGCCGCTGCCTGGATTCATAGCCTGTCGCTCGGCTACCAGGTGAGCCCCGGCCTGAACGTCCGCGTCGGCGCGAACAACATCACCAACGCGCAGCCGCAGCGGTTCCGGAATGATTTCCTGCCCGTGAACGCGTTCGGACCCGCGTATTTCCTTGCGGTCAACTACAAGCCGTCGGCGTCACCCGTATCCCGCTGATGACGGATCCGCAATCGCCGCCCCGACATTTCAGGGCGGCGAAGCGGCGCTGACCCGCTCCGACACGGTCGCTGCCACCCCCATCCGCAACGCCGCCGGCCGATTCGGTATGACCAGCACGTCGCAGGAGGCTTCGCGAAGCAATCGGTCGGCGACGCTGCCCACCAGCAGCCGCTTGAGAAGGAACCAGCGGCTTGCGC
>NZ_DAINNK010000150.1:0-3633 GCF_036735925.1 Povalibacter sp. | reverse complement strand
TCGCAGATCGAGGAGCACCATGCGGTGCGTCGCGATGCGGGCATGTTCGATGTGTCGCACATGCTGATCGCGGACGTCACCGGTCCGCGCACTCGCGAATACCTGCGTTATCTGCTCGCCAACGACGTCGCCAAGCTCAAGGACTCGGGCAAGGCGCTCTATAGCTGCCTGCTCAATGAGGCGGGCGGCGTCGTCGACGATCTGATCGTCTACTTCATCAATGAAAACTGGTTCCGCGTGGTCGTGAACGCCGGTACGCGCGACAAAGACATTGCGTGGCTGAAGCGCTTCGCCGGTCCGTTCGGTGTCGATATCAAGCCGCGCACGGACCTGGCGATGATCGCCGTGCAGGGGCCGAATGCGCGTGCCAAGGCATCGACGCTGCTCGGCTCGCACGCCGCAGCGGCGCAGGAACTGAAGCCTTTCTTCGGTCGCGAACTCGGTCCGTACTTCGTTTCGCGCACTGGCTACACGGGCGAGGATGGCTGGGAGATCGTGATGCCCGCCGCGGATGCGCCGAAGTTCTGGGCGGGTCTCAAAGCCGCCGGCGTCGCCGAATGCGGTCTCGGCGCGCGCGACACGCTGCGCCTGGAAGCCGGCATGAATCTCTACGGCAACGACATGGACGAGAACGTCTCGCCGCTCGAATCCGGCCTCACCTGGACTGTCGCCTTCGATCCGCCCGAACGCGATTTCGTCGGCCGCGCCGCGCTCGAAGCCCTGAAGCAGGGCGGCGTACCCCGCAAGCTCGTTGGCCTGGTGCTCGAAGATCGCGGCGTGCTGCGCGGCCATCAGAAAGTCGTCGCGCCCGGCGTGGGCGAAGGCGAACTGACCAGCGGCACCTTCTCGCCGACCCTGGAACGCTCGATCGGTTTCGCCCGCGTGCCCGCCGCCACGGGCGAGCAGGTGCAGGTCGATATCCGCGGCAAGCTGCTCGCGGCGCGGGTCGTCAAATATCCGTTCGTCCGCAACGGCAAGGCATTGATCTGATTTCCCGGGCGATGAAGGCAGCTTCGTCGCTCGATCACTTTCGCAACCTTCAGCAGGAACTCCCATGTCCTCCATTCCCGCCGATCTGAAGTATCTCGACTCCCATGAATGGGCCCGGCTCGAAAGCGATGGCACTGTGACCATCGGCATCTCTGATCACGCGCAGGGCGCGCTCGGCGACCTGGTGTTCGTCGAAGTGCCCGAAGTCGGCAAGACGCTGAGCAAGGGCGGCGCCGCGGCCGTGGTCGAATCCGTGAAGGCGGCGTCCGACGTGTACAGCCCCGTGTCCGGCGAAGTCATCGCCGCCAATGAGTCGCTCGGCTCTTCGCCCGAACTGGTGAACCAGGATCCGTACGGCAACGGCTGGCTGTTCAAGCTCAAACCCAGCAACAAGGCCGAGCTGGAACAGCTTCTCGATGCCAAGGGCTACGAGAAGGCGCTCGAGGCGGAAGGACACTGACATGCCTTTCATTCCTCATACCGACTCCGACGTCCAGGAGATGCTGGCGGCGATCGGCGCGCCCGCGATCGATTCGCTGTTCGACGAGATTCCGGCGAACCTGCGCATCCAGTCGCTCGCGGGCATTCCCGAAGCGCTGACCGAAATGGAAACCGGCCGGCTGATGCAGTCGCGCGCATCGCGCGACGGCCGGCCGCTGAATTTCATCGGCGCCGGCGCCTACGAGCATCACATTCCTGCCGCCGTCTGGGCGATCGTGACGCGCGGCGAGTTCTACAGCGCCTACACGCCGTACCAGGCCGAAGCCAGCCAGGGCACGCTGCAGCTGCTGTACGAATACCAGACCATGATGGCGAGCCTCACCGGCATGCAGGTGTCGAACGCCTCGCTGTACGACGGTGCCTCTGCGCTCGCCGAAGGCTGTCTCATGGCCGTGCGCGCGCACCGCAAGTCGAAGTCGGCGCGCATCCTGGTGCCGACGACGGTCAATCCGACCTACCTCGAAGTCTCGAAGGCGATCACCGAAGGTCAGAACCTGAAGTTCGAGTCCGTGCCGTACACGCCGGGGTCGGGCACGACGGCGACGTCCGCGCTGGATGCCTACAAGGGTCAGGACATCACCGCCGTGGTGATCCAGCAGCCGAACTTCTTCGGTCTGCTCGAAGATGTCGATGCCATCACCGACTGGGCACATGCGAACAATGCCTTCGTCATCGCGGTCGTGAATCCCTTGTCGCTGGCCATTCTCAAGCCGCCGGGCGAGTGGGGCGCGAAGGGTGTCGACATCGTCGTCGGCGACGGCCAGCCGCTCGGCGTGCCGCTGTCCTCGGGCGGTCCGTACTTCGGTTTCATGACCACGCGCATGGAATACGTGCGCCAGATGCCGGGCCGCATCATCGGCCGCACGGTCGATCTCGACGGCAAGCCCGGTTTCACCCTGACGCTGCAGGCGCGCGAGCAGCACATCCGCCGCAGCAAGGCGACCTCCAACATCTGCACCAACCAGGGCCTGCTGGTCACGGCGGCGACGATTCATATGTCGCTGCTCGGCGCGGCCGGACTCGAACAGGTGGCGGCGGCCTCGCAGCAGCAGACGAAGGCGCTGGTCGATGCGCTGACGAAGGTGAAGGGCGTGAAGCTCGCCTTCAACGGCCCGCGCTTCCACGAAGCCGTGCTGCAGCTCGATCGCAATGTCGGCGAGGTGCTCGAGGCGCTGGTGCAGCGCGGCGTCATCGGCGGCTACGACCTGTCGCGGAAATATCCGGAACTCGGCAATGCGCTGCTGGTGTGCGCAACCGAAACCCGAACCGATGAAGACATTGCGGCCTATGCGAAGGCGCTGGCCGAGGTGATGAAGTGATGCGCGAACCCCTGATTTTCCAGCACTCCCGCAGCGGTCGCAGCGCGGTCGCCCAGTATCCCCACGGTATCAAGGCCGATGTGCCGGCAGCGCTGCGTCGCAAGCAGCCGGCGAAACTGCCGGAGGTGTCGGAGCTGCAGGCGGTGCGGCATTTCACGCGCCTGTCGCAGCTCAACTTCTCCATCGACACGCATTTCTACCCGCTGGGGTCGTGCACGATGAAGTACAACCCGCGCGCCTGTAACCAGTTCGCGCTGCTGCCGGAGTTCCTGTCGCGTCATCCGCTCGGTCCGGACTCGGCGGGGCAGGGTTTCCTCGCCTGCATGTACGAGCTGCAGGAGATGCTCAAGGAAGTGACCGGCATGAAGGGCGTGTCGCTGACGCCGATGGCCGGCGCGCAGGGCGAATTCGCGGGCGTCGCGATGATCCGCGCGTACCACAAGGCGCGCGGCGATCACGAGCGTACCGAAATCATCGTTCCCGATGCGGCGCACGGCACCAATCCGGCGACGGCCACGATGTGCGGCTGCAGCGTGATCGAGATCCCGTCGCTGCCGAACGGGGATATCGATCTCGATGCACTGAAGCAGGCGGTCGGGCCGAAGACCGCGGGCATCATGCTCACCAATCCCTCGACGCTCGGCGTGTTCGAGCGCCGCATCCAGGAAGTGGCGCGCGTCGTGCACGAAGCGGGCGGCCTGCTGTACTACGACGGCGCCAACCTCAACGCCATCCTCGGCAAGGTGCGTCCGGGCGACATGGGCTTCGACGTCATCCACATGAACCTGCACAAGACCTTCTCCACGCCGCACGGCGGCGGCGG
>NZ_DAINNK010000149.1:0-3903 GCF_036735925.1 Povalibacter sp. | reverse complement strand
GCGGCGCTCAGCGGCGGAAGCCCGAGGTCGTCGCGGTCGCGAACCGCTCCGCCGACACGATCGTGTTGTGCAGCAGCATGGTCACGGTCAGCTGCCCGACGCCGCCCGGCACGGGCGTGATGTACGACGCCTTCTCTTTCACTCCCTCGAAATCGACATCGCCGACGATGCGCCCGTCCGGCAGTCGGTTGAATCCGACATCGATCACTACCGCACCGGTGCGCACGATCTGCGGCACGATGAGATTGGGCACGCCCGCGGCGACGACGAGAATGTCGGCGAGCAGCGTGTAGTGGCCGAGGTCGCGCGTCTTGACATGACAGATGCTGACGGTGGCTTCCTGCTGCATCAGCATCAGCGCCGTCGGCTTGCCCACGATGTTGCTCGCGCCGACCACGACGACGTTCTGGCCTTCGATGCGGATGTTCTCGTGCTCCAGCATCTTCTGCACGCCGTAGGGTGTGCAGGGCGAGAACACGGTGCTGCCGGTCACGAGGCCGCCCATGTTGTAGAGATGGAAGCCGTCGACGTCCTTCTCGACCGAGATCGCCTCGATGACGCTGGCGACCCGGATGTGCGGCGGCAGCGGCAGCTGCACCAGGATGCCGTGAATGGCCGGATCGACATTGAGTTCGTCGATCCTCGCCAGCAGCTCTTCCTCGCCGACGCTGGTCGGCAGCTCGATGAGTTCGGAATGGATGCCCGCTTCCCGGCACGCCTTGATCTTGCCGCTCACGTAGGAGCGTGAGGCCGCGCTGTCGCCGACCAGGATGACGGCGAGTCCCGGCGTGATGCCGTGGCGCGCCTTCAGCTCATCGACGCGCACGTGGTATTCCGCGCGCAGCTTGGCTGCGATGGCCCGGCCATCGATGATCCTGGCGGTCATCTCAGCACCACTGTCTTGCTGTCGTTGATGACGACGCGATGCTCCGCATGCCACTTCACTGCACGGTTCAGCACCACGCTTTCGAGATCGGCGCCGATCGCCACCAGCTCTTCCGGGGGCATGGTGTGATCGACCCGCGCGACTTCCTGCTCGATGATCGGGCCTTCGTCGAGATCCGTCGTGACGTAGTGGGCCGTCGCGCCGATCAGCTTTACGCCGCGCGCATGTGCCTGGTGATAGGCCTTCGCGCCCTTGAAGCCCGGCAGGAAGGAATGATGGATGTTGATGGCGCGGCCCGTGAAGTACTTGCAGGCCTCTGCACTCAGGATCTGCATGTAGCGGGCGAGCACCAGCAGATCGCCGTCGGTCTTCTCGAACAGTTCGAACAGACGCTTTTCCTGATCGGCCTTGCGCCCGTCGATCACCGGAAAGTAGTGGAACGGAATGCCGTGCCATTCGGTCAGGCTGCGCATGTCCTGATGATTCGACACCACGGCGACGACCTCGATCGGCAGGGTGCCGGTGCTGTAGCGATGCAGCATGCTGTTGAGGCAGTGACCGTGTTTCGACACGGCCAGCACCGCGCGGCACTTGCGCTTCACTTCGTTGAACTCGTACGCCATGCCGAAGCGCGCGCCGACGGTGCGGGCGAACTCCTTGTCGAGATCGGCCAGCGATGGCGTGCCCTGCCCGTTCGGGTGAAACACGGTGCGCATGAACGACTTCACCGTGTACGGATCGTCGAAGTGCTGCGCCTCGGTGATGAGGCAGTTGTTGGCGGCGAGAAAGCCCGCGACCGCTGCCACGATGCCCGTGGTATCCGGGCAGGAGAGGGTCAGGACGATGCTGGGAGACTTCCCTGCGCCAGGCTGGCGCTCCGCAGCAGATTGCGTGGCGGAGACAGGCGTGCCGGGCAGGGAACCGTCGGACATGGGTCACTCGATCGTCAGGTGAAACGAAAACGGCCGGACCCTGTCGGATCCGGCCGCTTATTTCACCATCTAGCCCCTGTCGCCGTCACGCGCGACGGCGAGGCGATCAATACCGGTAGTGATCCGGCTTGTACGGGCCTTCCTTCGCCACGCCGATGTACTGCGCCTGCTCGTCGGTGAGCTCGGTCAGCTTCACGCCGAGCTTGGCGAGCTGCAGACGCGCGACCTTCTCGTCGAGATGCTTCGGCAGCACGTAGACGCCGATCGGGTATTTCGCCGTGTTGGCGTACAGCTCGATCTGCGCCAGCGTCTGGTTCGCGAACGACGAGCTCATCACGTACGAGGGATGACCCGTGGCGCAGCCCAGGTTCACCAGACGACCTTCCGCCAGCAGGATGATGCGCTTGCCGTCAGGGAAAATGATGTGATCGACCTGGGGCTTGATGTTTTCCCAGGTGTACTGCTTCAGCGACGCGACATCGATCTCGTTGTCGAAGTGGCCGATGTTGCAGACGATGGCGTTGTTCTTCATCTTCTTCATGTGATCGTGCGTGATCACATGGAAGTTGCCGGTGGTGGTGACGAAGATGTCGCCCTTGTCGGCGGCCTCTTCCATCGTCACGACGCGGTAGCCTTCCATCGCGGCCTGCAGCGCACAGATCGGATCGATTTCCGTGATCCATACCTGGGCGGAGAGCGAACGCAGCGCCTGGGCCGAACCCTTGCCCACGTCGCCGTAGCCGGCAACGATCGCGACCTTGCCGGCGATCATGACGTCGGTCGCGCGCTTGATGCCGTCGAGCAGCGATTCGCGACAGCCGTAGAGGTTGTCGAACTTGCTCTTGGTGACCGAGTCGTTGACGTTGATGGCCGGGAACGCGAGCTTGCCTTCCTTCGCCATCTGGTAGAGACGCTTCACGCCGGTGGTGGTTTCTTCCGACACGCCCTTGATCTGCTTCAGGCGGGTCGAATACCACTTCGGATCTTTCTTGAGATAACGCTTGATCGAGTTGAAGAGGCAGATCTCTTCTTCGCTGCCCGGCTTCGCCAGCACGCCGATGTCGGATTCGGCGCGCGTGCCCAGATGCAACAGCAGCGTCGCATCGCCGCCGTCGTCCAGGATCATGTTCGAGTAGCCGTTGTCCGGCCATTCGAAGATGCGGTGGGTGAATTCCCAGTAGTCGTCCAGCGATTCGCCCTTGAAGGCGAACACGGCGGTGCCGCGCTCGGCAATCGCCGCGGCGGCGTGATCCTGCGTCGAGAACACGTTGCACGAGGCCCAGCGCACGTCGGCGCCGAGTGCCTGCAGCGTCTCGATCAGCACCGCGGTCTGGATGGTCATGTGCAGCGAGCCGGTGATGCGCGCGCCCTTCAGCGGCTGGCTCCTGGCGAATTCCTCGCGGATCGCCATCAGGCCCGGCATTTCGGTTTCGGCGATCAGGATTTCCTTGCGGCCCCATGAGGCCAGCGACAGATCGGCGACGTGGAAATCGCCGGAAGCAGGTTTGACGACTGCGCTCATTTCTCGAATCTCCAGTTGAACGTCAGGGCGCCGTTGCCGTTGAAGGCAGCCCGCCGAGCCTGGCAGATCGACTCTGCTGCAGCGCCCCTCGGCAAGCGTGTAGGTCAGGCTTTAGCCTGACTCCGAAGAGGCCGGCTGAAGCCGGCCCCACAAAAAAAAGAAACCCGGACGCCGTCAGCCGTTGGCTGCGAGCTTCACGCCCGCATCCGCCGCCAGCGCCTCGGCCTTGTCCGTCTTCTCCCAGGAGAATTCCGGCTCGTTGCGGCCGAAGTGGCCGTACGCCGCAGTCTTCTGATAGATCGGACGCAGCAGGTCGAGCATCTGGATGATGCCCTTCGGACGCAGGTCGAAGTGCTTGGCGACCAGCTCTTCCAGCTTCTCGTCGGACACTTTGCCGGTGCCGAAGGTGGTCACCATGATGCTGGTGGGGCGCGCGACGCCGATGGCGTACGACACCTGCACCTGCGCCTTGGTCGCAAGACCGGAAGCGACGATGTTCTTGGCGACGTAGCGCGCGGCATAGGCGGCCGAGCGATCGACCTTGGTCGGATCCTTGCCGGAGA
>NZ_DAINNK010000148.1:0-4317 GCF_036735925.1 Povalibacter sp. | reverse complement strand
AAATGGGCGTCAAGAAGATCCGCTTCCCGAACACCTCGGGCATCGGCATCAAGCCCGTCTCGCGCGAGGGCACCGAGCGCCTCGTGCGCAAGGCGATCCAGTACGCGATCGACAACGACAAGCCGAGTGTGACGATCGTCCACAAGGGCAACATCATGAAGTACACCGAAGGCGGCTTTCGCGACTGGGCGTACGCGCTGGCGCAAAAGGAATTCGGCGCCCAGCTGCTCGACGGCGGACCGTGGTGCAAGTTCAAGAATCCGAAGACCGGCAAGGACATTATCGTCAAGGATTCGATCGCCGACGCCTTCCTGCAGCAGATCCTGCTGCGCCCGGACGAATATTCGGTCATCGCGACGCTCAACCTGAACGGCGACTATGTGTCGGACGCGCTCGCCGCGCAGGTGGGCGGCATCGGCATCGCCCCCGGCGCGAACCTGTCCGATTCGGTCGCCTGCTTCGAGGCGACGCACGGCACGGCGCCGAAGTACGCCGGCAAGGACTATGTGAACCCGGGCTCCGAGATCCTGTCCGCCGAGATGATGCTGCGCCACATGGGCTGGACGCAGGCGGCCGACCTCATCATCAGCTCGATGGAAAAGGCGATCGCCTCCAAGCGCGTCACCTACGACTTCGCGCGCCTGATGGAAGGCGCGACGCAGGTCTCGTGCTCGGGATTCGGGCAGGTGATGATCGAGCACATGTGACGCATTCCCGGGGCGTCTCTCGGCGTCCCGCATACTCCCGCGCGAAACCCCGGATCGTCGATTCGACCGGGGTTTTCTGTTCGCTGGCGTTCTGGACCAATCGGAAGATCGCCGCTGCGTGACGATGCCCGGGCGCGCGACTCGCCCGCGCCGGGATCGGCAAGAGTCGTTCGGCTTGCCCTACGCGGCCGACCGCAAGCTCGGCAAAGGCATCGTCGGGTCGCCGCGCCGGACGTTGCCCATCCTGGGCCCGGCCAGGCACGCCTGCCCTCCTGTCGTGCGCGCCAGCGCGTAGGCTGCGCAGAATTCTGCAGCCTTCGGATGGACGTCCCATGGGAGTCTCTGCCAGCGATGTGGTGCCGTTCACCCAGGCGCGCGCCACCGTGTCCGACCTGGCTGAACAGGTCAAGGCCGGTGCCGACAAGATCATCACCAAGAACGGCGTGAGCTATGTCGCCCTCATCGACGCCGAGCGCCTGGACTACTACCACCGCCAGGAGCGCGAGCGCATCCACCTGCTGCTGATCGACGACGCGCGGCGCGGCCTCGCGGATACTGCAGCCGGGCGGACCGAGGATGCGGATGCAGGCATCGCCGCGCTGCAGGCGCGGCGCTTCGGTGTGCCGCCGTCCGCCACGAAGGGCAAGGCGAGTGGAACTGCGCGCAAGCGTGGCTGAGCCCGTCGTTCGCGTGACGGCCGGCTTCCTGGACCGGCTGGCGGCGATCGAATCCTTCTTGCCCGAGGCCGGCGCGGCGTCTGCCTACGACAGGCTGCTGGGCGAACTCCGCATCACCGTCATCCCCAATCTGCGGCGCTTTCCCCGCATCGGACGGCACCATCTGGACCAGCCGCCACAGTCTGCCGAGGCACTCGCGCAACTCGCCGCACTGCCGGCGGGCGCGGCCGATCGCCTGTGCGAGTACCTGCACGGGGATGACCTGATTCAGTACACGGTCGCGACGCCGGGTCACCGGGTTCACCTACTGTCGATCCGGCACCAGCGCGAACTGTCCTTCCATTTCTCTTGGCTGTGGGGCGGGAGGGCCGGTAGCCCCGAACGCTGAAGCGAATGGAAAGCGACATGACTGGTAACGATGTGCGTTCGAACGCAAAGAATCCGGTGACGACTGGCAATGCCTTGCGGCTTTGCGCGTAGTGCCGCTGCCGCACGCGTCGGTCGGCGCATCGTGCCAGGCGCCACCCGCCAGAGGCTTATGCTGCGCCTACGCTCGATCGAGCGGTTCGCAGCGCCTTGCCATCGGCGCCCTGCCGCATTCGCTCGCTTCGATCCCCGCTACGCGGGGCCCCTCGTTCGCGGCTCATCCGGCGGCACCAGAAATCGCCCCTGTCGGGTGGCGCCTGACACGAAGCCGGGGGGCGGGTGGTTCGCGCTACAAACACCACGAGCGCCGCCGCAAAGGCGGACCCGCACAGACTGCGATGCGCCTGCGAGGCGCCGAGGAACGCAGTGCCCATGGCCGGCGCGCGCAGCGCGCTTCGTGGTCTGACTTCGTCGCCGCTGTCCGAACGCAGCGAACGCAGTTCGCGAAGTGAGTTGGCGACGAGGCCATGGGTGCGAGTACCGCAGGGCAGCCGGCGCCGTCCAGGCGACGGCCGCCTCGCCGAAGCGTCGCCGGCTGTGCGGGCCCGGGTTTGCCGTGCCGACCGGCGCACGCACCACGGCGGCTGGTGTCGAGCCGAGGGCTTTCAGCGAGCGTCCGTTTCGATACGTTCGATCGCGAACGGGTATGAAGCCGATACCCGCCGCGAGCTCGTCACGTTCAAGCCGGTGGCGGCGGGGTCAGGCACGTCCGCGTCGGTCGTCGGTGAACAACGCATTCGCGGCAGGGACTGGCTCCGATTTGACGAGGCTTAAACTCGGTCACGACTTGGCGTGAAGAATCGGCGTCAGCATTTTCCGGAGCACAGCATGAGTACCAGGACCGCACGTTCACAACGTCCGCAGCGCGAACCAGCGCCTCCGCTGCTCGACGTGCTGGATCAGATGCACCAGCGCATCCTGGGGTCGCTCGCCGAACTGCAGCAGCTCGTCGAAAGGGCCCAGCGCGAAGGCGCCGATGTGGCGGCGCGCAACGATGCGCGCGCGCTGCGCGCCTTCTTCAACGAACACGCGCGGCAGCACCATGCCAGCGAGGAAAGCGAGGTCTTTCCGGCGCTGCTTGACAGCGGCGACGCCGAACTCGTCGGCCACGTGCAGCGCCTGCAGCAGGATCATGGCTGGCTCGACGTCGACTGGTACGAGATCGATCCCATGCTCGACGCCTTTGCCGAGGGCATCGGCACCGACCTCGAGGCGCTGCGCGTCGCGGTGCAGGTCTACGCCGACCTCTATCGCGATCACATCTCGCTCGAGGAGAACGTCGTCTATCCGCGCGCGCGCGAGATCGGGGTCGCCGCGTCCAGGCGCTGACGCCGCCGCGTGCGGCGGCGGCGTCACATCATCCCGAGCGCCTTGGGCAGCCAGATCGAAAGCGGCGGCCAGTAGGTGACGATGACGAGGAAGACGAGCATCGTCAGCAGCCAGGGCCAGACGGCGATGGTCAGTTCGGTGATGCCCATCTTCGTGATGCCGGAGGCGACGTAGAGGTTCAAGCCGACCGGCGGATGGCACATGCCGACTTCCATGTTCACGACCATCAGGACGCCGAAGTGGATCGGGTCGATGCCGAGCTTGACGGCGATCGGGAACAGGATCGGCGCCAGGATCAGCACGATCGACGACGGCTCCATGAAGTTGCCGGCGGCGAGCATCAGCACGTTGGCGATCAGCAGGAAGCCGATCACGCCGACGCCGGTGCCGATCATCGCGTCGGCCATTGCCTGCGGGATGTTCTCGTGCGTCATCAGGAACGAGAACAGCACCGCGTTCGTGATGATGTAGAGCAGCATCGCGCTCATGTTGGCCGACGCCAGCAGCACGCGCGGCACGTCCGCGAGCTTAAGGTCCTTGTAGATGAAGACCGCGGCGATGAAGGCCCAGACGGCGCTCATCGCGGCGGCTTCGGTCGGCGTGAAGATGCCGCTGTAGATGCCGCCCATCACGATCACGATCAGCAGCAGACCCCAGATCGACTCGCGAAACGCCTTCAGCCGTTGCGCCCAGCTCGCCTTCGGCTGGCGGGGGTAGTTGTTGCTGCGGGCGCGGTACCAGGTCGTCGCGCCGAGCATCGTCGCGAGCACGATGCCGGGAATGACACCGGCGATGAAGAGCGCGCCGACCGAGGTGTTGGTCGACACCGAATACATCACCATCACGATCGACGGCGGGATCAGGATGCCGAGCCCGCCCGAGGTCGTGATGACGCCGGCGCCGAAGCGCTTCGGGAACCCGGCCTTGACCATCGCCGGCATCAGGATCGAGCCGATCGCGACCACCGTCGCCGGCGACGAGCCCGACACCGCAGCGAACAGGGCACACGCCAGCACGCCGGCCAGCCCGAGGCCGCCGTACATGTGCCCGACCATCGAACTGGCGAAGTTGATCATTCGTCGCGCCACGCCGCCGTGCGTCAGGAAGTTGCCGGCCAGGATGAAGAACGGGATCGCCATGATCTCGAACTTCTCGATGCCGGTGAAGAGCTTGAGCGC
>NZ_DAINNK010000147.1:0-4727 GCF_036735925.1 Povalibacter sp. | reverse complement strand
CGCTACTTCGCCTTCGGCAATGCCGGCGGCGTCCCGATCAGTCCATCGGGACGCGCGACCTTCAGCATGCGCAGATACGCCGGACGTTCCTCCACCTTCTTGCGCCACGCCACGACGTTGGGAAACTGCTCGATGTCGACGATGTTGAGACCCGCGGCGAAATTCACGGGGAACAGCATCATGATGTCGGCGGCGGAAAATTCCTGGCCGCCGAAGTACGGATGCCTGCCGAGGAAGTCATCGGCAAACTTCACGACGGCTTCGGAATCGACCAGCCGCGGACGGTTCGGCGCCGGCTGCTGCCGTCCCTGGATCAGGGTGACGCGATAGTCGGCAATCGCACGCGAGGCGAACGAGCCTTCGGCGAAGTGCATCCATTGCAGGTAGTACGGAAAGTCGGGCGAATCGACCGCCGGACGCAGCCGTCCCGCGCCATCGCGGGCAAGCAGCAGTTCGATGATCGCGCCCGATTCGACCATGACCTGATCGCCGTAGCGCACGGTCGGCGCCACCGGCATCAGCGGACTGACCGTCCGGATCGTCTGCATCGAACCGGCGATATCGCCGCGCTTGTATTCCAGCGTGTAGGGCAGCCCGAGTTCCTCGCATAGCCACACGATGCGCTCGGAGCGCCGGCCCTCGATGTGGTAGATCGTCAGCGGTGCGGAGATGGTGGCTTTCATCGCGGGGGCCGCCGGCTCGGCAGCCTGCGTCGTTCCGCCCAGCGAGACCAGCAGCAACGCGATCAGCGTGATTCTCTTCTGCATGCGCCTTCTCCCTTTTGAAAGGTCAACGGTAGCACGCCACTTCATCGCTGCGCCCGCGCAGATCGTCTATCGATTCTCGTAGCGGCTGAGATCGAGGATGCCGGAAGTCAGCGGTTCGGCGCGGGTGTAGTCCGCGCGGACCGTATCGCTGAGCTGCCAGAAGCCGGCATCGGTACGACGCACGCCGAAGCGGTCGAGCAGCCGGCGGTAGTCGGCTTCGGTGCGCAATGCCTCGATACGCGCGACGAGTTCGGCGAAGTCCTTCTCCTCCACCTGCAGGAAGATGTTCGGATAGGCGCCGACGACGCCGTTGGCGATCGTCAGGCTGTCCTCGGCGACGAGCCGTCGCGACGCTTCGTCGAACATGGAGGAGATATTGGTGTAGGCGCTGTTGTTCAGGAGGGTCAGCAGGCCATGTCCCGGCACCTTGATCACTAGCATCTGAGGCAGGATCGATGCCGCCGTACCGCGCACCGCATCGATCTTCTGCAGCGTTGCGATGCTGCCGCGCGACAGACCGGACTGCTCGAGTTCGTAGGCGTGCTGCAGCGCGCCGGACAGGCGTTTCTGCAGCAGGCCGAACAGTTCCAGCCTGGGTTGCGACGTGTGGTAATCGATGGGCGTGGGCAGCACTTCATGCTCGAAGTAGCTGTCGAGATAGTCCCGCACATCCTTCTGCGCACCGCGATACCACTGCTCCACTTCGGCGACGCGCTGCGGCTGCGGCAGGTAGGCCAGGAAATTCATCTCCGCTTCCATGCGCAGGAAGTCCATGTACATGCGCGTCATCACCTGGTGCGAAGCCGTGCCGTAGACATCGAAGCCGGCCACCAGCAGGTAGTGGATGCGTTCGAGAATCGGATAGTCGATCAGCCAGGCGGTCTGCGGCGGCTCGCCGACCAGGCCCTTGAGCACGCTCGCGCTGTCGGAATGGCGAAACACGGTCAGCGCGGCATTGGCATTCGTGCCCTCGCCGTCCCAGACCGTATGCAGTCCGGCTGCGCCGAGGGCCGCGCTGTTGGCGCGGATGAAGTCGCCTTTGGCGTGCAGGTAGTCGCGCTGCGCCTTCGCATACTCGCGCCAGCGGACGATCGACAGCAGGCCGCTTTCCGATTCCGCCGGCAGGCGCAGATGATGGTTCTGGTCGGCGAGGAAGGCGGCGAACTCCTGCGACACGGCCGACCGCGGCGTGGTGAAGAACACCCAGAAACGATCCTGGATCACGTCCAGCGCGACATTGCCGCGGCACACCGGACCCTTGATGAAGTTCATGATCGTGAACTGCGCTTCGTCGAGCAGGAAGGCGTGACGCGCCTGATACGGAATCCGCTGGAACGTGATGAACGGATTCGAGGCCGTCTGCACGTCGTAACCGGGCAGCGTGTCGACCGGGTAGTCCGCATCGATGAACCACTGGCGCCAGCGATCGCGCCGTGCTGGCGTCAGTCGATAAGGCATGTGCGTCTTGGCAATGGTCGTCGACGGATCGCGCCACAACCGGTAATAGACGCGCTCGACGCCGGGATCGTCGTAGGGACGGCGTGTCGCGATGAGACTCAGCGGCTGGCCCGGCGGCGTGCGCGAGCGGACGAGCTTGAAGTAGATCGTGTCGGCGCCGCGATCCTCCATGTAGAGATGCGCCAGGAACAGGTGCTCATACAGGTAGCGCGCCGCGAGCCGCTGCCTGGGACTGTCGCCATTGAACAGCGTTTCCCAGTACGTCGCTTCCTGTACCAGCGACGCAGGCAGTGGCGCAGGCGCCGCCGCGGGCGCACCGGCGGCGAGCCATTTCGTCAGTGTCTCGTGCTCTTTCGCGTTCAATGCCGGGAAGCCGAATGGCATGCCCCACAGCGGATATTTGCCGGCGAACGTATCGAATGACTCGGCGGTCGGGCATTGCTGCGAGCGCGACAGGGAGAAATCGAATGTCTCCGGCAGCACCTTGACCGCCGGCAGCGGATGCTCCTGCTTGAGCTGCAGCATGCGCGCCATGACGCCGGCCTGCAGATTCGCCTGCGGAGAATCCTGCCGCTCGTTGAGCACGGGATGGAATCCGGCGGCGCGCCACTGCGCGGTCGTCTGCTGGTCCTCGAACAATCGCGTCAACCGCGCTGGCGCGACCCGCGCGACGCTGTACACCAGCTCCGGACTCGCCCCGCGCAGCACGCCTTCGTAGGAATCCAGTTTCAGCTGGCAGGGTGCGTCGTAACAGCCGTGACACACGAGACAGCGGTTGTTCATCACCGGGCGGACATCGCGCTCGAACTCGACGGGGACGCCCGCCGCTGCGGCGACATTCTCCTTCGGTCGCGTCGGGCCGAAGCGCTCGTCGAGCGCGTGGCCCGCGACGGTCACGCAGCCTGCGACCGCTGCGAATGCCAGGCACATCAGAAGCAGTCGGCGGTTCATGCGCCGACGATAGCACGCGAGATGCGGCGAAGACTTACGTCCCGCAGAACGTGTTCAGCACCCGCTCGTCGGGCCGTGGTGGCTGCAGGTAGGCGGCATTGTCGGGCTGATCCTCGTAGGGACTCTGCAGCACCGACAGCAGCCGGAAGAATGGCGCCATGTCGCCGTCGTCGGACGCCGCATTCAATGCGGCGTCGACGCGGTGATTGCGGGGAATGAAGGCCGGACTCGCCTGGCGCATCTGCGCCGCGCGGCCGGCGGGCGATTGCGGATCGCGCGCGAGGCGCTGGCGCCAGTCGGCCAGCCAGGCCGCGAAGTCGGCATGGTCTGCGAAGGATTCGTGCAATGCGGATTCATCGCCCGCCTCGTCTGCGGCGACGGCGAGCCGGCGGAACGTCAGCGTGAAATCCGCATGTGATGCATGCATGACTGTCAGCAGGCGGCGCACGAGTTCGAGGTCGCTCTCCTCGCTCGACGCCAGGCCGATCTTGCGATACAGCGCCGCCAGGAAGTTGTCGTTGACCTGGGCGATGAAGGACTGCAGCACGTCGACTGCGAGTTCGACGGCCTTTTCGGAATCGGCATGAATGAGCGGCAGCAGCGTCTCCGCGAAGCGCGACAGATTCCATTGCGCGATGGCAGGCTGGTTCACGTAGGCGTAGCGTCCGCCGCGGTCGATCGAACTGAAGACCGTGCCCGGATCGTATTCATCCATGAACGCGCAGGGACCGTAGTCGATCGTCTCGCCGGAGATCGCCATGTTGTCGGTGTTCATGACGCCGTGGATGAAACCGACGCGCATCCATTCGGCGATGAGCACGGCCTGTCGCGTCGCGACTTCCCTCAACACGGCCAGTGCAGGCACGTCGGCCTCGCGCGCGTGCGGATAGTGGCGCGCGATCACGTAATCGAGCAGCGTGCGAATCGCTTCTTCATCGCCTTGCGCCGCGAAGTACTGGAACGTCCCCACGCGGACATGGCTCGCCGCCACGCGCGTGAGCACCGCACCGGGCAGTTCGCGTTCGCGAAACACCGGTTCGCCGGTTGCGACGACCGCCAGTGAGCGCGTCGTGGGAATGCGCAGCGCATGCATCGCCTCGCTGATCAGGTACTCGCGCAGCATGGGACCGAGCGCAGCACGACCGTCGCCGTTGCGCGAAAACGGCGTCTGGCCGGCGCCCTTGAGCTGGATGTCGCGCAGCACGCCGTCGCGATCACGGATCTCGCCGAGCAGGATGGCGCGCCCGTCGCCGAGCCGCGGCACGAAGCCGCCGAACTGATGGCCGGCGTAGGCCATGGCGAGGGGCGTCGCGTCGTCGGGGAGCTGGTTGCCGGAGAACACGGCTGCGGCAGTCTGTTCGAGCGCCCGGTCGACCCCCAGCTCGACCGCGAGCGTGCGATTGAAGATGAGCACGCGCGGATCCGGCGCCGCCGCCGGAGCGACTCTTGCGTAGAAACGCGCTGGCAGCGCGAAGTAGCTGTGTTCGAAGCCGAGTCGCATGATCGGTCGCCCGTCTTCGTGTGGGTCAGGCTTCAGCCTGACATCCGGGG
>NZ_DAINNK010000146.1:0-4980 GCF_036735925.1 Povalibacter sp. | reverse complement strand
GGGGAAGAAGGCAGAGAGGAGATCAGTTGATCCGTCCGCTCGTCTCTTCCAGCTTCTCCAGCGCAATCGTCACCTGCTGCAGGATCGGCAGCGGATTCTCGCCGCCCGTCATGTTTTCATTCGTTGCCGTGGAAAGCAGCTCCGCGTCCTTCTTCCACGATTCCAGAATGGCGCGCTTCGCATCGACGTCGAGACGCGTGTCGCGCAGCACGTCCATCGGTGTCTCGAACTGGCGCGACGGATCGGCAATGGCGTCTTCGGTACGTTTCTGTTCGGGCATGGCAGTTCCTTACGCTGAGGATCAATCGCGACGTGTCAGCAGTCCGACCAGCAGGGCGACACCTGCGGCGGTGGCGATGATGCCCCAGGAGTGATCACGTACGTAGTCGTCGGTGTTGCGGGCCAGCCGCCGTACGCGGCGACGCATCTTCCGGTCGTACACGCTGTCGAGCATCTGGCCGAGGGATTTCTCCGTGCGGGCGCGGGCTTCCTGTACCCGATCGCCGGTAACCTCGGCAGTGGCTTTCAGCAGCGCCTCGGTATCGCGCGCCACGGCGCGCAGGTCGTTGCGCAGATCTTTCATGGGGGAATGCAAAGCGCCGTTTCTCATGGCGGAGTCTCCTTGCAGGCGACGGGAATTACAGATGCAACGCTCGGCATCCGCGCGGGTTCCGGCGCGGTGCGGATCGAGCTTCCTGGCGAACTGTCTACGACAGCATCTGCCGGGTCGCAATGGTGACTGACCGCTATGCCTGCGGCGCCGTGCCCGCTAGGCTTCGATCAGGCCGGAGCGTCGAGGGAGTTTTCCATGCCCGCAAAGAAGACATCCAGCAAGGCGAAACGCGCGCCCGCGCGTCGCAAGACTCCCAGAAAGGCGGCGCCGCGAACCCGCGGTATCCAGCCGCAGGATTGCGTGATCGACACCTTGCCCGCCGAAGCGAGCGAGGCAGCACAGCGGATCGAGAGCGAAGGCGGCGTCATCGTCGGCCGCTACTTCGAACCGCTGGGCCGCAATCCGCTGCTGCTGGCTGCATTGCCGATCGACAGCGTCGATCCGACCCCGTTCCAGCGCGATCTTTCCGATGCGCATCACAAGAAGCTGTCCGAGGTCATCGACCGCACCGGCCTGTTCCTCGATCCGGTGATCGCGATTACGGCGCCGGAGAAAGGATTCTGGACGCCGAACGGACGCCACCGCCTCGAAGCGCTGCGGCGTCTCGGCGCGAAATCCATCGTTGCGCTGGTGGTGCCCAAGCGCGAGATCGCGTGGCAGATCCTCGCGCTCAATACCGAGAAGGCGCACAACCTGCGCGAGCGGGCGCTCGAAGTGATCCGCATCTACAAGGGACTGATCGAGGAAGATGCGAGCCGGCCCGAAAAGGATTTCTCGTTCTATCTGGAAGACCCGGCGCTGGTGACGCTCGGCCTGTGCTACGAAAGAAAGGGCAACTTCGCGGGCGGTGCGTATCACTCGATCCTGCGGCGGCTGATGGAATTCTCAGCGGAGCCGCTGCGCAAGGCGATCGGCGCACATGAGTCGGCCGCCGAGAAGCTGTTCGAACTCGATACGCTGGTGACCGAAGCGGTCGACAAGTTGAAGGAGCGCGGCCTGGTGAGTCCGTACCTGCGGGCCTTCGTGGTGGCCCGCATCAATCCGTTGCGCTGGATCAAGGACGAACCGCCGCCGCTTGCCGAGGTGCTCAGGACCATGCGCGAGCGCGCGGCGCGGTTCAATGTCGACAAGATCAGGCAGCAGGATCTGGCGAGAAGCGGCGGAGCGCCGGATTCGGAGTAGGCAGCTTTCTTCTTTCCTCCTGTGGGGCCGGCTTGAGCCGGCCTGGGAATGTCAGGCTGAAGCCTGACCTACAGATGCAGTGCCTCAAGAGGGGGTGATCGGAAGAAGCCTCGGTTGCCATTCTTTTATGGCGGTCTTTTGCGGCTCTCCTTGCAGGGGACCGCGCGCCGTTTGCCAGCCGGGCAATCTCCCGCTATGTTCCGCGCTGTTTTCGCAGGGATCACCGCCGTATGGCAATGAATTTTCTGGATTTCGAGCAGCCGATCGCCGAGCTCGAGGCCAAGATCGACGAGCTGAAGTTCGTCTCGAACGACGCCGAAGTGAACATCGGCGAGGAAATCGCGCGCCTGCGGGCCAAGAGCCGCGCCCTCACCACGAGCATTTTCTCGAACCTGACCCAGTGGCAGATCGCCCAGCTCGCCCGCCATCCGCAGCGCCCGTACACGCTGGACTACATCAACACGATTCTCACCGACTTCCAGGAACTGCACGGCGACCGCATGTATGCGGACGATCACGCCATCGTCGGCGGTCCGGCTCGGCTCGACGGTCGTCCCGTCATGGTGATCGGCCAGCAGAAGGGCCGCGATACCAAGGAACGGGTGCGCCGCAATTACGGCATGCCCAAGCCCGAGGGCTATCGCAAGGCGCTGCGCCTGATGCACATGGCCGAGCGCTTCAACATGCCGCTGATCACGCTCATCGATACCTCCGGCGCCTACCCCGGCGTCGGCGCCGAAGAGCGCGGCCAGAGCGAGGCGATCGCGCGCAACCTGTTCGAGATGTCGGCGCTGCGCGTGCCGATCGTCAGCGTCGTGATCGGCGAGGGCGGTTCGGGCGGCGCACTGGCCATCGGCGTGTGCGACCGGTTGCTGATGCTTCAGTACAGCATCTATTCGGTCATTTCTCCCGAAGGCTGCGCGGGCATTCTCTGGCGCAGCGCCGACAAGAAGGATCTCGCGGCCGAAGCGATGGGCGTCAGCGCCGAGCGCATCGCCAAGCTCGGCGGCGTCGTGGATGAGGTGATCAAGGAACCGCTCGGCGGCGCGCATCGCGATCCGCAGGCCATGGCCGACAGCCTCAAGGAGGCGCTGTTGCGTCATCTCGGCGAACTCGAAGCGCTGTCGACAGATGAACTCCTCGCCACGCGCGACAAGCGGCTGCGCAGCTACGGCGTATTCAGCGAAAGCTGATTTGTAGGTCAGGCTTCAGCCTGACTCCGAAAAGGCCGGCGCAGGAACTGTCAGGCTGAAGCCTGACCTACAGTCAGAGGCCGCTGCTGCAAACTGCTGCGCACCCATGATCTTCTCGCCCGCCGCACTGCTGGATTGCATTCATTCGACGCTGCCGGCCGGCGCCAGCGGCACGCTCCGGGTGGCATTCAGCGGCGGGCTCGATTCGACCGTCCTGCTCGCGGCGCTGCAGCGCGCCTGCGCCGCACGCCCCGGCTATCGCTTGCGCGCAATCCATGTCGATCACGGGCTGCATGCCGATTCGGCGCGCTGGACCGTGCATTGCGAGAACGTGGCGCAACGTCTCGGGATCGACTTCGCATCGAAAAAGGTGGCGGTATCGCCGGCCGATGAAGGCCTGGAAGCGGCGGCCCGCCATGCGCGCTATGCAGCGTTGCGCGAATGCCTGCAGCCCGGGGATGCGTTGCTCACCGCGCATCACGCCGACGATCAGTTCGAAACCCTCATGCTGGCCCTGCTGCGCGGCGCCGGTCTGCCGGGGCTTGCGGCCATGCCCGCGTGCCGGGAGTTCGCGCCGGGCTGGCACCTGCGTCCGTTGCTCGAGTTCACGCGCCCGGACCTGGAAGACTGGGCGCGCGCCGAAGGGCTCGCCTGGATCGACGATCCGTCCAACGACCTCGCGCATTTCGATCGCAATTTCCTGCGTCATCAGATCCTGCCCCTGCTGCAGACGCGCTGGCCATCGGCGGTCCGCACCGCCGTGCGTACGGCCAGGCATGCGGGTGAGGGGATGGCGCTGCTGGATGAATTCGCCATTGCCGATCTGGCATCCGCCGCGACAGGCCCGTGCCTGAAGGTCGATGTCCTGGCCGGATTCAGCGATGCCCGCCGGCGCAATCTGCTGCGCTACTGGTCGAAGCTGCGCGGCGCCCGCGCGCCGTCGACGCGCAAGCTCCTCGCGCTGGAACACGACATGCTCGCGGCGCAGGAGGATCGATTGCCGGTGATCGAGTGGGACGGATTCGAGGTGCGGCGATTCCGCGGCCTGCTCTATGGCGATCGGGTCCGCCGCGGCAGTTCGCATGAGGCTGTGTCGTTCGACTGGGAATGGAGCCGGCCGCTGGTCCTTCCTGACAAACTAGGGTCATTGCATGTGCAGCCTGGCCACGGCGCCGGACTTGCGCGTGCGCTGTTGCCGCGCACCTTGCGCGTCGCCTTCCGTCAGGGCGGCGAAGTGCTGCAGCCGGCCGGCGACCCGCATCGCCGCGATCTGAAGAAGTTGCTGCAAGCCGCGGATATCCTGCCGTGGTGGCGCAATCGTCTGCCATTGCTGTGGGTCGACGATCGACTCGCCGCAGTCGGCGATCTGTGGACGGCCGACGAGTTCGCGGCCGACGCGGATGAGGAGGGTGTGCAGGTCGTCTGGCAGGGTAAACCTCGGATACAGGCACAGCGGCAGACCGCGCCTTGACGAGACGCGAAAAAAATTACGCGAAAGCCGCAACCTCATCGCTTTGCTGCTTTCGTCGATCTCCCGATTCCGATAGACTGCGCTCCCGTCGTGAGTTAGGTGCTGTGCGTTCAGTGCAGCGTCCTTTGGCTCCTCCTCCTTCATCGACGGTGCTCCGATGACTCGTTATATCTGTGTGACTGGCGGTGTCGTTTCCTCACTCGGAAAAGGCATCGCCGCCGCCTCATTGGGCGCGATTCTCGAAGCCCGCGGCCTCAAGATCAGCATGGTGAAGCTGGATCCGTACATCAACGTCGATCCGGGCACCATGAGTCCGTTCCAGCACGGCGAAGTGTTCGTCACCAACGACGGCACCGAGACCGACCTGGATCTCGGCCACTACGAACGCTTCGTACGTACGACCACCTCGCGCAACAGCAACTTCACGACGGGCCGCATCTACGAACGCGTCATCGCGAAGGAACGTCGCGGCGACTATCTCGGCGCGACCGTACAGGTGATCCCGCACGTCACCGACGAGA
>NZ_DAINNK010000145.1:0-5149 GCF_036735925.1 Povalibacter sp. | reverse complement strand
CCGGCGACGCGCCACGTGCAGGTCGCGGAAATGGTGATCGAGAAGGCCAAGCGCCTGGTCGAACACAAGCGCGACGTGGTCATTCTGCTCGACTCCATCACGCGTCTCGCGCGCGCCTACAACACCGTCGTGCCGAGTTCCGGCAAGGTGCTGACGGGCGGTGTCGATGCGAACGCACTGCAGCGTCCGAAGCGCTTCTTCGGCGCGGCGCGCAACATCGAGGAAGGCGGTTCGCTGACGATTCTCGCCACTGCGCTGATCGACACCGGCTCGCGCATGGACGACGTGATCTACGAAGAGTTCAAGGGTACCGGCAACTCGGAAATCCACCTCGACCGTCGCGTCTCCGAAAAGCGCGTGTTCCCGGCCGTGAACATCAACCGCTCCGGCACGCGTCGCGAAGAACTCATCACTTCGCCGGACGAGCTGCAGAAGATCTGGATCCTGCGCAAGCTGCTGCATCCGATGGACGAACTGGCGGCGATCGAGTTCCTCATCGACAAGATGAAGGACACGAAGACCAACGGCGAGTTCTTCGACGCGATGAAGCGCTGAAGAAGGGGCTCCTGGCGACTGGCTGCTGGCCGGAGCGGTCGCCAGTTCTCCCGCCAGGGACCAGTCGCCAGCCGGCCACTGTCCTGTGCTCCCCTTCACATATTCTGAAGGAAGAGGGTTTTCCCTCATTCAGGCGAACCCCGATGCGATGGGGTTCTCAGACCTCTATTGGTGGGGTCGTTAACTTACGGACACCGCCGGCCGTTGTCCGAGCCATGTCCGATTCTCGCCCTGATTCACCCACGCTGCGCCTGCGCCGGCTGGATGCCTCGACGTATGAGCTGACCGAGCTCATGCGCGACGGGCGCATTGCGACCCTGTTCCAGCCCATCATCGATCCCCGTTCGCGCGGCATCTGCGGTTTCGAATCGCTGGCCCGCGGACCGTCCGACAGCTGGCTGCATTCGCCGCAGAACCTGTTCGAGGCCGCGCGCCGTGCCGGCGTCAAGGTCGAACTCGATTTCGTCTGCATGCAGAACGCGTTCCGGCGCTTTGTCGCCGCGCGCGTCGCCGGGCAGCTGTTCATCAACGTCTCGCCCGACAGCATCTACGAGACTCCCGATTTCGCCGCCCGCTTTCTGCGCCATGCTCACGAAGCCGGGCTCGCACCGAATCGCTGCGTCATGGAGCTCACGGAAGAAAGCCTGCTCGATGACTACGCCCGGCTGCGTTCGGCCCTGCAGGGCCTGCGCGAGGCCGGTTGCTCGATCGCCATCGACGACCTCGGCGCCGGTTCCTCCGGATTGCGCACCTGGTCCGAACTGAAGCCCGACTTCGTCAAGATCGACCGCTACTTCGTCAGCGGCATCGATGCCGACAAGACCAAGCTGGAATTCGTCCGCTCCATTCTCGATGTCGGTCGCGCGATCGGCTGCCGCGTGATCGCCGAGGGTGTGGAGACCGAACGCGAGTGTCGCGAACTGGTCGACCTCGGCGTCGATCGTCTGCAGGGCAACCTGTTCGGCCGCCCGAATGCCGCGCCGATGGTGGTGTTGCAGCAGGTCGAGTCGCTGGACCGCACCATCGGCGTCACCAGCGCGCTGTGTGCCGATCACATTGCCGTCCATGTGCCGCCGGTGTCGCCCGAGATGCGGGTCGTCGAAGTGGCGGACCTGTTCCATCAATCGCCGGAACAGCAGACGCTCGCCGTCGTGCGCGACGGCCGGCCGGTGGGCGTGGTACGTCGCAACGATCTGTTCGCGCTGCTCGCCCGGCCGTTGCATCCGGAGATCTACAACAAGAAGCCCGTCTCTGCGGTCATGGAATCGCCGACGCTGCTGATCGACGGCCAGCTGCGACTGGAACAGGTCAGCCGGCTCGTGACCCAGAAGGGCAAGATGCGACTGACCGAAGAATTCGTCATCACGCGCGACGGCCTGTATCACGGCCTCGGGCAGACGATCGACCTGCTGCGCCTGATCACCGAGCAGCAGCTGCAGACGGCGAAGCATTCCAATCCGCTGACGCTGCTGCCCGGCAACGGCGCGGTCCGCAACTGCGTCGACCGGCTGATCGAGGCGGAGCGCCGCTTCGTCGTGGCGTACTTCGATCTCGACAGCTTCAAGCCCTACAACGACGTATTCGGCTACGCGCAGGGCGACCAGGTGATCCTGCACCTGAGCGGCCTGCTGAAGAGTCATTTTTCCGCGCGACTGGATTTCATCGGCCACATCGGCGGCGACGACTTCGTCGTGGTGATGCGCTGCGCCGACTGGCGCGAACGCGTCAATCGCGTGCTGGAGCAGTTCTCCGCCACCGTCAACGGTTTCTATTCGCCCGAACAGTCCGCCGCCGGCAAGTTCACCGCGACGGATCGCGACGGCAACGTGCAGGAATTTCCGTTGCTCACGGTCTCGGTGGCCGCGCTCGATTCAGCGACCGTCGGCGCAACCAGTGCCGACGCCATCGCGAATCTGCTCGCGCACGTGAAGAAAGTGGCCAAGCAGCGCAAGGGCAACAGCTTCGTCCTGCGCAGCGGCGAACGCGTCGTCGACCTGATGGGCCAGACGTCCGGCGGGCAGCTCACGCATGACACGGACCTGCTGCTGCCCGAGCAGATGGTCGGCTGACTTCTTCCTGTAGGTCAGGCTGTAGGTCAGGCTTTAGCCTGACTCCGGAGTAGCCGGCTGAAGCCGGCCCCACAGGAAGAGAGACTCGATCACTCCTTCCCAAGTCGATACAGCAGCACCGCCAGCCGCTGCGCCTGAATCTGCAGCGTGCGCAGATCCGCAAATTCCGTCGGCGTGTGCGAACCGCCGCCCAGCAGGCCCAGTCCATCGATGGCCATGTCCACGTGATCCGCTGCGAACGACACGTCAGCGGCGCCAGCACGACGCGGATTCACCGCCGTGACCGGACCGAAGCCCAGGTCCTGACTCACCTTGTCGTACAGGCCCAGCAGTTTCGCATTGCCCGGCGTCGGCGCCATCGGCGGATAGCCTTCATCGAACGTGATCTCCGCCGAGGTCTGCGGCAGATGCTGCGCGACGATGGCGCGCATTTTCTCCTGCGTGCGGGCGATCTGTTCCGGCGTGATGGCACGCAGATCGCCCGACGCAATCGCAATGGGCGCGACGATGTTGTCCTTGCCCGAGGCCTTGCCCTGCAGCGGCTCCGGCACGTACTCGACCTGCGTGCTGCCGATGACCAGGCCCGGATTGAACGTCAGCAGTTCCTCGCCGCGCAGTTGCGTATAGAAGCCGTTGAGGATGCGCGCGATCTCGTAGATCGCGCCCGCGCCGACTTCGTCGGTGAACACCTGCGACGAGTGTGAAGTCTTCCCCGTCGCCGTGATCTGCCAGCGACCGGAACTGCGCCGTCCCGTGACCGCCGTGCCCGGATCGTTGGCGGCATTCTCGAGGCCGATGGCGATATCCGCTGCCTTTGCCGCCTCGATGAGCGTGGCACGCGCGGCCGACAGCGGAGCGCCCGAATCTTCCTCATCGCCATGCAGAACGACGGTGAGCTGCACGCGATCGAGCGCACCGACCTGCCTGAGCGCATTCAATGCGGCGAGCGCGACCACGATGCCGCCTTTCATGTCGGCCGTGCCCGGACCGCGCGCGATGTTCTCGTCGACGCGCTCGAAGCGCTGGAAAGGGCTGTCGGGTTCGAACACCGTGTCGAGATGTCCGATCAGCAGAATGTGCGAGCCCTTGCCCTTGCGCTCCGCCACCAAATGCCCCGCGCGACCGAAGGCGGCGCCTTCCACCCAGCGGGTCTGGAAGCCCAGCGCCTGGAACTGCGGCTCGAACACCGTGCCGACGGCGCGAACGCCGGCGAAATTCATGGTGCCGCTGTTGATGTTGACGACTTTTTCCAGCAGCGCCACCGAGGCGTCCTGCTGCGATTTCACCTGGGCGACGAGGGCGCGCTCCGATCTGTCGGACAGGGTTTTCCCCAACGAGGGCTGCATACACACCAGCGTCGCAAGGATCAGCAGCAGGGTCGGACGCGAACGATGGGGCATGGCAGAATCCCGGCTCGGTAAAACAGGGCTGCATGATACGTCGCCGATGACCCGAGATCCCCCCGCAAGGACCGCCGATGGCGTGACTGCCGAAGGCGAGAGCTATGCGTCCGCACCGCAGCGGCTGCGCTACGTCGATGTCGCGACGCCCGAGCCCGGCGCCTGTGTCGAAGTCGCGCCCGGTGTTCTATGGAGCCGGATTCCGCTGCTGATCGATCTCAACCACATCAACGTCTGGCTGCTGGAACGCAGCGATGGCTACGTCGTCGTCGATACCGGCATGGCCGTGAACGCGGGCAAGGCGGCGTGGGAACGGATCGCGGCGACCTGCGGCAAGCCGCTGCGCGCCGTCTTCGTCACGCACATCCATCCCGATCACATCGGGCTCGCCGGCTGGCTGCACGAACGTTTCGGACTGCCGGTGTGGATGTCGCGCCGCACGCACGAGCAGGCGCGCCAGATGCTGAGCGGCGAGTTCATCGACAACAGCGACATCATCGAAGCGTTCTTCCGCACCAACGGCATCGCCGACACGGCGAGTCTCACGCCGCTGTTCTCATCGGCGCGGCTGGCGGGTCTCGCGAGCGGCCTGCCGCCGGTCGAGCGCTTCATCGCCGACGGCGAACGACTCGGCGGCGATCTGGATTGCTGGCAGGCACTGCAGACCAACGGCCACGCCGACGGTCATCTGTGTCTCGCCGACGAGCGCGCGCAGTTGCTCGTGAGCGGCGATCAGGTGCTGCCGACGATCTCGTCGAACATCAGCATCACGTTCCGCAGCATCGATCGCAATCCGCTGCATTCCTTCCTGACGTCGTTGCAGCGACTGCGGACGCAGTCGGCCGAGACGCTGGTGCTGCCATCGCACGGCGTGCCGTTTCGCGGCTTGCAGGCGCGCATCGACGATCTCACCCAGCATCATCGGGAGCAGCTGACGAAACTCGTCGCCGCCTGCGCGGAACCGAGGGCGGCGGCCGAGTTGCTGCCGCTCATGTTCCGCCGCCAGCTTGCCGGCATGCATCTGTTCCTGGGTCTCGGCGAGGCGCTCGCGCATCTCGAGTATCTGGTGCATGAAGGGCGGTTGCGGCGCCAGTCGCAGGCAGATGGGGTGAGAAGGTACAGAGC
>NZ_DAINNK010000144.1:0-5151 GCF_036735925.1 Povalibacter sp. | reverse complement strand
ACGCGGACGGCGATTCTTCGCAATACCGCCGGCAGCACGGCGAACTATCGCAACTCCGTCGGGCAAGGGGCAGCGACGCCGTGCTATGTCGCTACGAATCCCGCGCTGGGCAAGGTGAGCGGCGGGTACTTCAAGAACTGCGCGCCCGAACCGCAGGGGGAATATCAGACCGATGCCGCGATGGCGGCGCGGCTCTGGACCGTGTCGGAGCAACTGACGCGCGCCTACCTGGGATGATCTTCCTGCGGAGAGAAGATTTCACACAGAGATCGCAGAGAACACAGAGGTCAGAAGAAGGAAAATCGCCTTTTCTTGAACTCTGTGTTCTCTGCGATCTCTGTGTGAAATCTTCTCTTCCGACCTCCGTGTCCTCCGTGATCTCCGTGTGAAACTTCCAACTCCGACCTCCGGGCCAAAGCCTGCCGGCGCACCGCGATAGGCAACGCCGGCAGGGGGCGAGTGGAAACTCATGACAGCTGCGTGATGGTCACCGAGTAGCCGACGTCGGCGGCACGTTCGGCAGCGAAGGCGCCCAGGGACAGGCTGACGCTGACGATGAGGGCCGACAGAACCATGCACACGGCGCTCTGGACTTTGCTGTTGTTGATGCTGAGGGCAAACATGACGATCTCCTGGGTGGTCTGAACTCGTTTCCGCGTTGTTGCGGTCTTGGCGTTAGGACACGCCAGGAGCGTTCAGGGTTACACCGAGATCGAAAATACCGGTGAGCAGCGGCCGACTGCCGGCGAATGCGCCCGTAGCGGCGGCGATAACGCCCGACCGCGGATCTGTCTTTCGGGTATTCCGCGTGGACGGCTGCGGAAATCCGAACTTTCGGCAGCGGCGGCGCGGCACTACAAGAACTCCCGGGGATTCAGGAGAGGCGATGCACACCGAAAAGAAGCGCGAACTGGCGGCCTTTGCCTTCCTGGCCCTCGTGCTCGTGCCCATCCTGGCCGTGCTGGTGGTCGCCGGCTTCGGTTTCGCCGTCTGGATGTACCAGCTCATCGCCGGTCCGCCCGGTCCGCCGTCCGTCTGACAACGAGGGATCTCATTGATGCGAACGCTGCTGTCCCGTCGCGATCTGTTCACGGCCACGCCTCGTGAGTTGCAGGAAGAGATCGTCCATATCGCCAGCCTGTTGCTGCACATCGTGCCCTCGTGTCTCGACACCCTGCGCCGGACGGTCGCGGAACTGCCCGGCGCCGAGCTGCACGCCACCGCCCATCCCGCCAAGTTCGCCGTGGTGCTGGAGGCGGCCGATGCCCGCTCGCTCGCCGACGCGACGCAGCGGCTGCAGGATCTGCGCGGCGTGCTGACGGTATCGATCGTCGCGCACCTGAGCGAACGCGCGCGCGATCTCGACGAACCGATGGAGGAACAGGCATGAACCGACGCCAGTTCCTGCGCCGCAGCGCCGCGGCGTCCGCGATTGCCGCCGCCACCGCCGCGCCTTCGCAGGCCTCGAACATCATCACCGAATCGCAGTTCACCCGCATGAAGTGGTCGAAGGCGCCGTGCCGCTTCTGCGGCACCGGTTGCGGCGTACGCGTGGCGGTGAAGGACGGCCGCGTGGTCGCGACGCACGCCGATGCGAATGCCGAAGTGAATCGCGGTCTCAACTGCGTGAAGGGCTACTTCCTCTCCAAGATCATGTACGGCTCGGACCGGCTGACCCAGCCGCTGCTGCGCATGACCGACGGCAAGTACGACAAGAACGGCGAGTTCACGCCGATCACCTGGAAGCAGGCCTTCGACATCATGGAGGAGAAGTTCAAGGCGGCGCTGCGCGAGAAGGGGCCGGAAGGCGTCGGCATTTTCGGCTCGGGCCAGTGGACGGTCTGGGAAGGCTATGCCGCGAACAAGCTGTTCAAGGCCGGCTTCCGCAGCAACAACGTCGATCCCAATGCGCGTCACTGCATGGCCTCGGCCGCCTACGCCTTCATGCGCACCTTCGGCATCGACGAACCCATGGGCTGCTACGACGATTTCGAATCCGCCGATGCGTTCGTGCTGTGGGGCTCGAACATGGCGGAGATGCATCCCATCCTGTGGTCGCGCGTCGCCGATCGCCGGCTGTCCGCGCCGCACGTCAAGGTCGCGGTGCTCTCGACCTTCGAGCACCGCTCCTTCGATCTCGCCGACATTCCATTGGTGATGAAGCCGCAGTCGGACCTCGCGATCATGAATTACATCGCGAACCACATCATCCAGACAGGCAAGGTCAACAAGGACTTCGTCGGCAGGCACGTCAACTTCAAGCGCGGCGTGACCGACATCGGCTATGGACTGCGGCCCGATCATCCGCTGGAAATGAAGGCGAAGAACGCCGGCCGCGCCAACGACGCCGAGCCGATGACGTTCGAGGAATATGCCGCCTTCGTGAAGCCGTACACGCTCGAGTACGCGGTGAAGATGTCGGGCTGTCCGGAAGGCTGGCTGAAGCAGCTCGCCGACCTGTACGCCGATCCGAAAGTGCGCGTCACTTCGTTCTGGACCATGGGTTTCAACCAGCACACGCGCGGCGTGTGGGCGAACAATCTCGTCTACAACCTGCACCTGCTGACGGGAAAGATCTCGACGCCGGGCAACAGTCCGTTCTCGCTCACCGGTCAGCCCTCGGCCTGCGGCACGGCGCGCGAGGTCGGCACGTTCGCGCATCGCCTGCCGGCGGACATGACGGTGGTGAACCCCGAGCATCGCAAGCATGCCGAGGAACTGTGGAAGCTGCCGGCCGGCACCATCAATCCGAAGCCGGGTTATCACGCCGTCGAACAGAACCGCATGCTCAAGGACGGCAAGCTCAACGCGTACTGGGTGCAGGTGAACAACAACATGCAGGCTGCGGCCAACATGAACGAGGAGGGATTGCCCGGCTATCGCAATCCCGCCAACTTCATCGTCGTGTCCGATGCCTATCCCACCGTCACGGCGCAGGCGGCGGATCTGGTGCTGCCGAGCGCGATGTGGGTGGAGAAGGAGGGCGCCTACGGCAATGCCGAACGCCGCACCCAGTTCTGGCATCAGCTCGTCGATGCGCCGGGCGAGTCGCGTTCGGATCTGTGGCAGCTCATGGAATTCTCGAAGCGCTTCAAGACCGACGAAGTGTGGCCGGCCGAACTGCTGAACGCGAACCCGTCGTACCGCAACAAGACGCTGTTCGACGTGCTGTTCGCGAACGGCCAGGTGAACCGTTTCCCGGTCAGCGAGATGGATCGCGAGTACGACAATCACGAGTCGAAGCACTTCGGCTTCTATGTGCAGAAGGGCCTGTTCGAGGAATACGCCTCCTTCGGACGCGGCCACGGACACGATCTCGCGCCGTTCGACGTCTATCACCAGGTGGCTGGCCTGCGCTGGCCAGTCGTCGACGGCAAGGAGACGCTGTGGCGCTTCCGTGAGGGAGCGGATCCGTACGCGAAGAAGGGCAGCGGCTTCGATTTCTATGGCAACAAGGATGGCCGCGCCAACATCTTTGCGCTGCCCTACGAGCCGCCGGCCGAGTCGCCCGACACCGAGTTCAACTACTGGCTGGTGACCGGGCGCGTGCTCGAGCACTGGCATTCGGGTTCGATGACTGCGCGCGTGCCGGAACTGTATCGCGCCTTCCCGAATGCGCTGGTGTTCATGCATCCGGACGACGCGGAGGCGATGAAGATCCGTCGCGGCGTCGAGGTGAAGGTCGTATCGCGGCGCGGCGAGATCCGTTCGCGCGTCGAAACGCGTGGCCGCAACAAGCCGCCGCGCGGTGTGGTGTTCGTGCCCTGGTTCGACGCCTCCCAGCTCATCAACAAGGTGACGCTGGATGCGACTGATCCGATCTCCAAGCAGACGGACTTCAAGAAATGCGCGGTCAAGATCGTGCCGCTGGGAGCCGTGTGATGCGCGCTGCACGCTGGGTCATTGCTGCGATGGGTGCGGCCGTCATTGCGCTTGCGGCCATGTCGCTGCCGGCGGAGGACCTGGTGAACGGCCTGCGCGGTAACACGCCGCTCAAGGAAGAGCCGCAGGCGCCCAAGATCTGGCCGGTGGAGAACAAGGACGTGAAGCGCGGCCGCGCCTACACCAGCCAGCCGCCGACCATCCCGCACTCGATCGAGAAGTATGAAATCACGCGCAACGTGAACATGTGCATGTACTGCCACGCGCGCGTGCGCAACAACGAGTTCGGCGCGCCGATGGTCAGCGCCACGCACTACATGGATCGCGAGTTCGATTTCCTCGCCGAGATTTCGCCGCGCCGTTACTTCTGCACCCAGTGCCACGTGCCGCAGTCGGAAGTCACGCCGCCGGTGGCCAATACGTTCCTGGACGTCGACGAGATCATCGCGCGCCAGCGCGCCGCGGCGGCCGGGTCGGACGACAAAGAAAAGAAGAAATGAAGCGCCTGTGGGACATGCTGCGCGGCTGGTGGCGGGTGGTCAGCTCGCCCAGTCGCTATTTCAGCCTGGGATTCCTGACCATCGGCGGCTTCATCGGCGGCGTGCTGTTCTGGGGCGGTTTCAACACCGCGCTCGAAGTCACCAACACCGAGGAGTTCTGCACCAGTTGTCACGAGATGCGTGACAACGTCTTTGCCGATCTCAAGCACACCATCCACTACAGCAACCGCTCGGGCGTGCGGGCGACCTGTCCGGACTGCCACGTCCCGCACGACTGGACCGACAAGATCGCGCGCAAGATGCAGGCCTCCAAGGAAGTGTGGGGCAAGATCTTCGGCACCATCAACACGCGCGAGAAGTTCGTGAACCATCGCCTCGAACTGGCGAAGCACGAATGGGCGCGGCTCAAGGCCAACGACTCGCTGGAATGCCGCAACTGCCACAACTACAAGTTCATGGACTGGACGCGCCAGAGCGCCCGCGCCGTGTACGTGCACTCGAAGGCCCTGGCAGGCGAGGATCATCACACCTGCATCGACTGCCACAAGGGCATCGCCCACAGCCTGCCCGACATGGAAGGTATCGAGATGCTGTATGGCGCGCCGATCGAGGAAATCGAGCCGCGCGCGGGCGGCGTGAAACGCTGACTGACTCGTGATCACCGGCGAGTGTTCTGTGGGGCCGGCTTCAGCCGGCTTGAGAACTGTCAGGCTGAAGCCCACTAGTGTCCGGTTAAGAATCGAACAAAGTCAGTTGGTTATCACGATCG
>NZ_DAINNK010000143.1:0-5166 GCF_036735925.1 Povalibacter sp. | reverse complement strand
CGTGCGTTCAAACTTCTCTTTGGCCACAGCGGCGGTCCTCTAACAACGGTTGACTCTGAAAAACGATCTGTGTCGAAAGCCACTAGCGGCTAGCCGCTAGTCATTCAATCTCTTAACTGGAGCCCACGACCGGGATTGAACCGGTGACCTCGTCCTTACCAAGGACGTGCTCTACCGACTGAGCTACGTGGGCACATCCTTCAAACCGATACCGAACTCGTTCAACTCTTCACTACATCCGAAACTTGCTGCAGGTCACGGCACCTGCAACGACCCGGCAGTAAGTTCAATGGAGCGGGTGATGGGAATCGAACCCACACCATCAGCTTGGAAGGCTGAGGTTCTACCATTGAACTACACCCGCACATTGGTGGAGGGGGTAGGATTCGAACCTACGAAGGCATAAGCCAGCAGATTTACAGTCTGCCCCCGTTGGCCGCTTGGGTACCCCTCCGCAGACGGACATAAAGAGCCCGGTATTCTGTTTGGGGGAGTCCGGAGTGTCAACACCAAGTTGCACCGCAACCTAAGACTTCCCCCGCTCAAGCGGCTCGTCCCGGAGCCGATATAGACGGCGACCCTGCGTAACTTCGCAAACCGCCGCTCATCAAGAACCGCCATGACACCCCAGGACTTCGAAATCAGACTCAAAGCCCAGGTGGACTTCCCGAGTCCGTCGAAAGTGGCGACCGAGATCATCGCGCTGGCGCGCGATCCTGACATCGAGATGGGGCGTGTCGCTACTGCGATCAGCCGCGACCCGGCGATGACAGCAAAAATCCTGCGGATCGCCAACTCGGCGTTCTACTCACAGCGCCGGCCGAGCCAGAATCTTCGGCAGGCGCTCGTCATCATCGGGCTCAACGCCGCTTTGACCCTGGCGCTGAGCTTCTCACTGGTTTCCGCAGTCCGGGCCCTGCGGCCCGTCGGCATCGACTATCCCCGCTTCTGGCGCCGGACGCTGCTGGCCGCGACGGCAGCACGGGCCTTCGCCGAGGCCACCAAGGCCCCCCATGCCGAGGACATTTTCCTCGCGGCACTCCTGCAGGACATCGGCGTGCTCGCCATCGACCGTGCGTCCCGCGATTTCTACAGTCAGCTGCCCCAGCCCGCCAACCATGCGGACTGGATCGCCTACGAAACCGCCAAGCTCGGCAAGGATCATGCGGCATATACCGCCATCCTGCTTCGATCCTGGAATCTGCCCGACCGGATCTGGCAGGCCGTGGCTGCCAGCCATAAGCCCCAGACGCTTCCCGGCGATACCGACGATGGACGGTTCGCGCGCTGCGTGACCCTGGGCAGCGACCTGGCCGAAGCCGTCCTGAGCACCGACCGGCCCGGCAGCCTGCCCGGCCTCGCTCAACGGGTACTGGATCTCGTGGGACTGGGCAACGAAGCCTTCACGGACGTCGTCAGTCGGGTGCTCAGCCTGATCCCGGAAACCGAAGCCCTGTACGAAACCAGCATCCTCGAGGCAGATGACGCCGAGAACCTGCTCGCCGATGCAAGGGAACTGCTGGCCGTCCGCAACCTGCACGCCCTGCAGGAAGTCAGCAATCTGCAGGCCACCACGAGCGTTCTACTGACGCGTACCGAGGAAGCCGAAGATGCAAGTCGACGCGACGCACTGACCGGCGTACTGAACCGCGCCTGGCTCGACCGGCTGCTGGATAGGGAATTCACCCAGGCCGTCGTGTTCGGCCGCGATCTCAGCATCGCGCACGTCGATATCGATCGCCTGAAAGTCGTGAACGACAAGCACGGCACGGAACTCGGCGACAACGTTCTCAAGACCTGCGCCCTGAAGCTGCAATCCTGTGTACGCGGCAGCGACCTGGTCGCGCGTTTCAGCGGCGAGGAATTTCTCGTCGTCCTGCCGGGCGCCGATCGCGACATCGTCAAGCAGGTCGCCCAGCGCATGCTGAACGCCGTCATGGACATGCAGGTGAATGCAGTAGACGGACCAGTGAAAGTCACCGTCTCGATCGGGCTCGCGACCTACAGCACACGCCAGCGCTTCCCGAGCACGCTCGCCCTGCTCGAGGCCGCGGATCACGCCCTCTATGCGGCCAAGCTCTGCGGCAGGAATCGGTTCGAGGCGTTCGAGGATCTTGCGGCAACCAATCGCAACGCCACCGGCAGCCGCTGACCGGCTCAGCGAACCAGATCGACTAGCTCGACCTGCCCTGCCTCGACATCCTCGCCGAGGAATCGGCTGCCGACCCGCGCGAACCGCTGCGGACCGTCCGTTGCCATCAACGAAACCGCAGGCTCGAGCCTGCCGGTCGCACACAGGTCCCTGTTCTGCAGGTCGATCGTGAGTGCTTCTGCCGTGGTAGCCGCGGAATCGACGATCGCGACCGCTGGATCTACCGCCGCCCGCAGTGCATCAAGCAACAACGGAAAGTGCGTGCAGCCGAGCAGCAACGTATCCAGCCGCGGATGCGCGGCGAACATCGGATCGAGATAACGATGCACGATCGCATCGACGATCGGACCGTCCGTCCACCCCTCTTCCGCCAGCGACACGAACAGCGAGCAGGGCTGCGCAACCACGGTGAATTCCGGCCTGATCGCGGCGATTGCTCGCTGATACGCACCGCCCTGCACCGTCCCTTCCGTGGCAATGACGCCGATTTGCCCGCTGCGCGAACTCGCACAACCCGCCGCCGCACCCGGCTCGATGACACCGATGACGGGAATCGGCGCAAACCGCTGACGCAGTGCATCGACGGCAACCGACGACGCCGTGTTGCACGCAACCACCAGGCACTTGATGCCACGATGAACCAGGAATTCGGCGGCCTGGAGGGAATACCTCAGCACCGAATCGCCGCTCTTGGTGCCGTACGGCAGCCGCGCCGTATCGCCCAGATACAGAAACCGTTCATTCGGCAATCGCTCGCGCAACGCGCGCAGCACCGTCAGCCCGCCGACACCCGAGTCGAAAACACCGATGGGCAGCTTCCTGTCCATCCCTGTCTGGAGGGCAGATCGATTCATCGCGGAGCCGAACGTCATTCTTCACCTTGCTTCATGGCCATTGTCCGTACCACCGCCGTGCCTGCGATTCGCTTTCCGACATATTCCTGCGGACGCAACGTAGCCCTTCAGGGCACGACATAACTCCGAACAACGCGCTTCGCATGAGCAATACGTCACGGCATAATGCCTCGGCACCGCAAGTGATCCTGAAGAACGTCGACATGGGCAGCAGCGAAATCAGGCCGGACAACTACAACATCGATACGGCGGGGAACTGATTATGGAGAGGCGCCTCCACACTCGTCATCGCGCACGCACGGCAGTGTACGTTGCGATTCCCGGTCGACCCGGAAAACTTTGCCGCGCTCGCAATCTCAGCGCCAACGGCGTCTTCATCGAAACCGAAAACCTCGGCCTCAAGAAGGGCGCCACCGTTCATCTCGCCTTCGCCATCAATCTCGGCGTCGTCACCAAGATCCATCGTCGCACGGCCATCGTCGCGCATATTTCCAAGGGCGGCACGGGCTTGATGATGGAAAGCCTGACAGGCACGCGCTAGCCGCGCATCGACCGCTGGATGCGCTCGCGCATTTCCAGCGAATTGGCCCATTTACGCGAACACGCGGCAATCGCGAAGATGCGATCATGGCTGCCCGCACACAGCCCTGACCGATTGCCTTGCACACCGACGATCTATTCGCTGCGCTGAAACGCGCCTTCGGTTTCGAGTCGTTCCGACCCGGACAGGAGGCCATCGTGCGCGACGCACTCGCTGGTCGCGACGTGCTCGCGATCATGCCGACCGGCGGCGGCAAATCCCTCTGTTTTCAGTTGCCCGCTATTCTGCAATCCGGCGTCACTCTCGTGGTGTCGCCGCTGATCGCACTGATGCAGGATCAGGTCCGCCAGTTGACCAGCAACGGGATCTCTGCGGCTTACATCAACTCCAGTCTCTCCTACGCCGAGATTTCGGCACGCATCGGTGCGGCGCTGCGCGGCGACTGCAAACTCCTGTATCTCGCCCCCGAACGACTGCTGCAACCGGAGTTTCTGGGCTCGATACTGCCGCGGCTCGCCGAAAACCCCGGCATTGCCGCCTTCGTCATCGACGAGGCGCATTGCGTGTCGGAATGGGGACACGACTTCCGACCCGAATATCGACAACTCGCGCAACTGCGAACGCAGTTTCCCTCCGTACCTGCGCTCGCCTTCACCGCCACCGCGACACCGCGAGTGCGCAATGACATTCTGCAGCAGCTTGCGCTGCGCGATCCTGCGATCCATGTCGCGAGTTTCAACCGGCCCAATCTCTACTACGCTGTTCGCGACAAGGACCGTCGCACGTACACCGAGATTCTCAACCATGCCCGGAACGCGGGCGGTGCCGGCATCGTCTACTGCCTGTCGCGAAAACGCGTCGATGAACTCGCCGGCCGCCTGAGAGATGACGGCATTCGCGCCTTGCCCTACCACGCCGGTCTCGACGCCAACGAGCGCAGCCGCAATCAGGAAGCCTTCATCCGCGACGACACACAAGTCATCGTCGCCACCATCGCCTTCGGCATGGGCATCAACAAACCGGACGTTCGCTGGGTCATCCACCACGACCTGCCGCGCACGCTCGAAAGCTACTACCAGGAATCCGGCCGTGCCGGTCGCGACAGCGATCCCGCGCAGTGCATTCTGTACTTCGGCGCGGGTGATATCCGGACTGCGGACTTCCTGATCGAGCAGAAGATCGACCCGATCACGAACGAACCGCTCGAAGACGAGCAGCGCATCGCGCGGCATCAACTGCGACAGGTACTGAACTATGCCCAGTCCACCGAGTGTCGCCGCGCGATCCAGTTGCAGTACTTCGGCGAGTCGTTCACGCCGCCCTGCGGGGGATGCGACAACTGCACGCAGCCACGCGAGCTGAAAGACTGGACTGTCGAAGCGCAGCAGTACCTATCTTGCATCGCCCGCCTCGCACAGCGTCGGGAGCGATTCGGCGCTGCTTATCTGATTGAGATCCTGCGGGGAGGCGAATCGCAGCGACTCATCGATCGCGGCCATCAGTCGCTGAGCGTCTACGGTATTGGCAAGCAGCGAAGTGTCGATGAATGGCGGCACCTGGCACGGACGCTCGTACATCAAGGCATCGTCGAGGAGACGCAGGATGGATATCCGGTGGCG
>NZ_DAINNK010000142.1:0-5500 GCF_036735925.1 Povalibacter sp. | reverse complement strand
CAGGAACGCGGGGCTTGCTAACGGGGACGGGTCCATACATGGCACTGACTTAAGCCGTGCAATCTGTTTCCTCTGTAGGTCAGGCTTTAGCCTGACTCTGAAAAAGGCCGGCTAAAGCCGGCCCCACAGGCAGAGCAAATCCTTAAGTCAGTGCCATTGGGCTGAAGCCGGCCCCACAGGCTGTGGGTCAGGCTTCCGCCTGACTTCTTCGGCCGTCAGAACCAGCCATAGTTGAAACTGATGCTGATGCGCTCGGCAGCGAGCGGATTGGGCGCGACCTCGTGCCGCAACCAGCTTTCGAAGAGCACGAGACTCCCCGCCTGCGCCGGCAGCACCACCCACGGTTTGTTCTCCGTCCGTGCATCCATCCGCCGCGGCGGCGCCGCCATGAAGCGATCGAGCCGCGGATCTTCGAACTTGATGCCCGGTGAACCCTTCAGCGTCTGCACGTAGTACGTGCCGCTGATCGTCGACAGCGGATGCAGGTGCAGTCCGTGCACGACATGGCGCGGCATGATGTTGACCCAGCAGTCCGTCATGGCGAGCGGACGCTGTTCGATGTCGAGCTGCAGTTTGCGCGCGAACGCGCGGACGTGCCGGTTGAGCTTCTTCTCCAGCGCCGCGAACGTCGGCGAGAGCGTGTGCATGCGCGGCACCGAGCTGTAGGAGGTATAGCCGCCCGGATAATTCTGCTTCGACCAGCGCTGCCCGGCCTCGTCGTCGACACGTAACTGCAGGCACTCGCGCAACAGGCGGTTGTTGAACTGCCGCCAGTCGCGGCCCTGCAGGCTGGCCGCATGGATGAGCGTCGGAAAGAATCGTTGTGTCGGCATGTCGTGGGTCTACAGGGCGCTGATCGTGCGCGCGGCCAGCATCGATTCGCGTACCAGATCGCGGAACCAGGCGTTCGCGGCGTCTTCGTGCACGTTGCCGTGCCAGTACAGGAAGGTTTCGAGCGGCGGCGAGTCGAGCGGGAACAGCAGCATCTGGTTGCCGATGTGGCGGTTCGCGAGTTCGGCCTGATTGCGCGTCATGGTCGTCAGCACGTCGGACTGGCTGACGATCTCGCAAGCCGCAACGTGCTGCTGGCAGCGGACGCGGATGCGACGGGTAACACCGGCGCGGTTCAGTGCGGCATCTTCATAGCCGCCGCCGCGACGCCGGCCCGTGACCAGCACGTGCTCGTGCGTGAGATAGGTGTCGAGATCGAGCGAACCGCGGATCGCCGGGTGATCGGCGCGCGCCAGCACGACCAGCGGCTCGGCACTCATGCATTCGCGCCGCACGTCGAGCGACAGCGGCAACGCCACGTCGATGCCGACGTCGAGTTCGCCGCTCTGCAGGTCTTCCTCGAGATCGCGGCGATCGATACGCACCGACGCCACATCGACGTTCGGCGCCGTCTCGCGCACGCGCCGCAGGAGCGCCGGCAGGAAGGAATACTCGTGGGCTTCACGCACCGCCATGGTGAACGTGCGGTCGCTGGTCAGCGGATCGAACTGTCCGGCGTGCTGCATCATGTGTTCGAGCGCACCGAGCGACCGGCCGATGGTGGCCGCCAGCGCACGGGCCTTCGGCGTCGGCACCATGGCATTGCCATGACGCTCGAACAGCGGATCGTTCAGCATCTCGCGCAGGCGGGCCAGCGCATGACTCACGGCGGGCTGCGACAGGTGCAGGCGCTTGCTGGCCGGCGTGATGCCGCCTTCGCGGTAGATCGCGTCGAATACCGTGAACAGGTTGAGATCGATCCGGGGCAGGTGCATGTTCTCGTCTCCGCAGCCATTCGCGGCGCTGATCGGCCGCCATGCAGACATAGCATTGGCGTCGGGCACGCGATCACTGCAAGGTAGCGACAAGAATCGTACTGCAGGGCGATGCGCCCTGTCCCGACTCCACAGGTGCCCCATGGAATTCGAATTCAGTCCCCGTGTCCGTGAACTGCAGGCCCGGCTGCTGCGCTTCGTCGACGATCACATCGTTCCCAACGAGAAAACCTGCGAGCAGGAGCTGGCCGCGAACCGGCGCAACGGCAATCCCTGGGTGCCGCTGCAGATCATCGAGGACCTGAAACCCAGGGCGCGCGAGGCCGGGCTCTGGAACCTGTTTCTGCCGCGTTCGCCGCGCGCGCCGCAGGGCCTGTCGAATCTCGAATACGCGCCGCTGTGCGAGATCATGGGCCGCGTGCCCTGGTCGGCCGAGGTGTTCAACTGCTCGGCGCCCGACACCGGCAACATGGAAACCATCGAGCGCTACGGCACGGAAGCGCAGAAGGACCAGTGGCTGGAACCGCTGCTGGCCGGCGAGATCCGCTCGGCCTTCCTCATGACCGAGCCCGCGGTTGCCTCCTCGGATGCCACCAACATCGAGTGCAGCATCCGGCGCGAGGGCAACGAATACGTCATCAATGGCCGCAAATGGTGGTCGAGCGGCGCCAACGATCCGCGCTGCAAGGTGTACGTCCTGATGGGCAAGACCAATCCTGAGGCCGGCCGGCATCAGCAGCAGTCGATGATCCTCGTGCCGGCCGACTCGCCCGGCGTCACCGTGCTGCGGCATCTGCCGGTGTTCGGCTATGACGATGCGCCGCACGGCCATGCCGAAGTCGATCTGAAGAACGTGCGGGTGCCGGCGGCGAACATCCTGCTCGGCGAAGGCCGCGGGTTCGAGATCGCGCAAGGCCGCCTCGGCCCGGGCCGCATCCATCACTGCATGCGCTCCATCGGCGTCGCCGAACGCGCGCTCGAACTCATGTGCAAGCGTCTCAGTGCGCGCGTCGCCTTCGGCAAGCCCATCTCCGCCCAGTCGATCTGGCACGAACGCATCGCCGAAGCGCGCTGCTCGATCGATCAGGCGCGGCTCATGGTGCTGAAGGCCGCGTACATGATGGACACGGTCGGCAACAAGGTCGCGAAGAAGGAAATCGCCATGATCAAGGTGATCGTGCCGAGCATGACGCTGCGGGTCATCGACTGGGCGATCCAGGCCCACGGCGGCGGCGGCGTGAGCGACGAGTTCCCGCTGGCGAAACTGTGGGCCGGCCAGCGCACGCTGCGCCTCGCTGACGGCCCCGACGAAGTGCATCGCAATGCCATCGCGAAGCTGGAACTGGCGCAGCACCTGAACCGGCCGCAGGATGCGGTGGAGATGCCGGTGACGCGCGGGAGCTGAGGGATTCGCGCTTCCCTGTGGGGCCGGCTTCAGCCGGCCTCTTTCAGAAGTCAGGCTGAAGCCTGACCTACAGAAGACGCCGGCCCCTACAGACTCAGTCGCGCGGCCCGATATTCCTCCGGCCGGAAGCCGATCAGCAAGTGTCCGCCGCCTTCGAGGACGGGGCGTTTGATCATCGAGGGTTGTTCGAGCATCAGGTCGATGGCTTTCGCTTCGTCGAGGCCGGCACGCACTGCGTCGGGCAGCTTGCGGAAGGTCGTGCCGGCGCGGTTGAGCACCGTTTCCCAGCCCTTCGCCTTGCACCAGCGCGCGAGCGAGGCACGGTCGATGCCGCTGACTTTGTAATCGTGGAAGACGTAGTCGACACCGTGTTCGTCCAGCCAGGTCCTGGCCTTCTTCATGGTGTCGCAGTTCCTGATGCCGTAGAGCGTGATGGTCAAAGCCGGATCCCCGTCGAGCGTTCCGGCGCCGATCTTACGCGCTGGCTGCTTTCAGAAGATCGGTTTCGAGGTCCGGAAGTCCGAGGCGGCGGCCATTGAGGAATTCGCGCGCCCGCCGGCCGGGAACGGGTTCGGCGAACAGATAGCCCTGGGCGTAGCGACAACCGAGCCGCCGCAGGGTTTCGAGCTGCGACCACGCCTCGACGCCTTCGGCGACGACGTTGATCTTCAGATGCTGGGCCATCGCAATGATGGCGCCGACGATGGCGTGATCGTTCGTGTCGGTCACCAGGTCGCGAATGAAGCTGCGATCGATCTTCAGGCAATCGACACGCCAGCGTTTCAGATAGCTCAGGCTCGAGTAACCGGTGCCGAAGTCGTCGATCGCGACACGCAGGCCGAGGGCGGCCAGTTCGTTGACGGCGTCCTCGTTCGACTCGCCCTGGCGCGATTCGGGCTGCTCGAACATCGCGCCTTCCGTCAGTTCGATCTGCAGCATGGAGGGAGCGAGTTCGTAGGCAGTGGTCAGCTGCTCGATGCGTTCCCGCAGGTTCGCCCGGCGCAACTGCCCCGCCGAGACGTTCACCGCCACCGGCACCAGCACGGCGCCCGACTGGCGCCACTGTTTCATGTCTTCCACGACCCGCTGCAGCACGAAGTCGCCGATCTGCACGATCAGGCCGGTTTCTTCAGCGATCGGAATGAAGCGGCTCGGTGGAATGTATCCCTCTTCCGGATCCCGCCAGCGCACCAGCGCCTCGAGCGCGACCACCCGCCGGCTTTCGATCTCGATCAGCGGCTGGTAGTGGACATCGAAGCGTTGCGCCGCCAGCGCATCGCGCATGCTGGCTTCGATCGCCACGCGTTCCTTCAGTTTGCGATCCATCGTCGGATTGAACACCTGGAAGTTGTTGCGACCGCCTTCCTTGGCCTGGTACATCGCGGTGTCCGAATGCCGGAGCAGCGAACCCACGTCCTCGCCGTCGCGCGGGTACAGGCTGACGCCGACGCTGACCGTCGTCACCAGCGGCTTGCCGTCGATGACGATCGGCGCAGTGAGCGCGGCGGTGATGCGTGAAGCCGTATCCGTGACCTGCTCGGCATTGCGGACGGCGCCGAGGATGACCACGAATTCGTCGCCGCCCATGCGCACGACGGTGTCCTCGGCACGCACCACCTCCTTGACGCGTTGGGCGACCGACTGCAGGAGCTTGTCGCCGGTCTCGTGTCCGAAGGTGTCGTTGACGTGCTTGAACCGGTCGAGATCGAGAAACAGCACCGCCAGCGCCTGGCGACGCTTGCGGGCCTGCTCCATCGCAATGGGCAGATGCGCCGCCAGGAAAAGGCGGTTGGGCAGTCCGGTGAGCTGATCGTGATGGGCGAGCCGATCCAGTCGCTGCTGCTTTTCGAAAAGCTGCGCCTCGATCTTGCGGCGAACGGTATTGCCGTCTTCGACCTGCGCGAGATGCTCGGTATGCCGTGCCTCCGACTCGACCAGCCGCTCGCGCAACGACCGGAGGCGCGTGTGGAAGGTGTACGCGTACATCGAGACGGCGGCCAGCGCCAGCAGACTGCAGATCGTCAGTAGAGTGAGCATCGTCCCGGGAATCGCCATGACCTGGTCCGGAGTTTTCCAGAGCCGCGGCGGACGACAGCCGGGCCTGGTGCACACTTCAGCGGCAACGACCGGGCGCGTTATGAAATTTACAGACTGGGTCGTTCCTGATTTGACAGAAAGATGGACGCTGCCGCCCGTCGATGCGGGGATCGGATGAACGTCCTGCAGGTTGGGGACTACATCGATATGGGGTCCCTTCCTCCGCGCAGCGGGGCCTCTGTAGGTCAGGCTTTAGCCCACTAGTGTCCGGTTAAGCCACTACCGCGCGCGC
>NZ_DAINNK010000141.1:0-6035 GCF_036735925.1 Povalibacter sp. | reverse complement strand
GGAAGAAACAAGAACCCTACTTTCCCTGAAACCGCCCCGGACGCCGTTCGGTCATCGCGCGCACGCCTTCGGCGAAGTCCTCGGTGACCTTCAGCTTGAGCTGTTCCCGATGCTCGTGCGCGAGCGCGGCGCGAATGTCATCGACCAGACCGAGCCGCAGCGTTTCGCGCGTGGAGAGCAGCGAGAGCGGCGCGTTCTCCGCGATCCGGTTGGCGAAGGCGAGCGCGGCGTCGATCAGGCCATCGGCCGGCGCCATCGCGTCGATCAGTCCCCAGTCGGCAACGTCTTCGGCCTTGTAACGATCGCCGGTAAGAAACATCTGCGCCGCACGCTGTTGCCCGATCACGCGCGGCAGCGAATGCGTCAAGCCGAATCCCGGGTGAAACCCGAGCTTCACGAAGTTGGCGGCGAAGCGCGCCTCCGGCGTCGCCACGCGAAAGTCCGCGGCGAGCGCAAGACCGAGGCCCGCGCCGACGGCCGCACCCTGTACCGCGGCGATGATCGGCTTGCGGCTGGCGAAAATGCGGATGGCCTGCGCATAGAACTCGGCCAGCGGATCGTCGCCGGCCGCGCCGAACCCATTCGGCGATACGAGGTCCGCACCGGCGCAGAACGCCTTGCCCTCGGAAGCGAGTACGACAGCGCGCACGTGCGCATCGGCATCGAGCGCATCGAGCCTGTCGGCGATCTGCTGCAGCAGACCCACGGTGGCGAAATTCTGCGGAGGATTGCGGAACGTCAGCAGCCGCACGTGACCGTGCGACTGCACATCGATCTGTTCATTCATGGGTTCAGCGCCTGGGAAAAGGCGCTCACCCTAGCAGGCTGGCCTGCCGGCGGCCAGCCAGGCCGCCCGTTTGCGCAACCGCACCGGCAGGCTCTTCAGGCCGCGCAGGATGACCATGCTGCTGCTGAGATCGAGTTCGTCCAGCGATACGGCAAGTTCCAGCGATTCCACGGAGTTCACGATCTCGCGGATCGCGCACTTCATTTCCTGGCGCGCGAGCATGGCGCCCAGGCAGTAGTGCACGCCGATGCCGAAGGCCAGGTGCTGGTTGGTGTTGCCGCGGTCCATGTCGAATTTGTCGGCGTCGGCAAAGCGCTGCGCGTCGCGATTGCCGGACGCCCAGCACAGCAGGACCAGCGAACCGGCTGGAATCGTCTTGCCGCCGAGCTGCGCTTCCTGCTTCACGATGCGCGGCAGGGTCGGCACGGGCGAGTAGAAGCGCAGCACTTCCTCGACGAACTTGCCGATCTCCTTGTCCTGTTCCTTGTCCTTCGTCGACTGCAGGCGCTTGAGCAGGTCGGGGTGCGTGGCGAGCGCGTGCATCGAGAAGGCGATGCCGTTGCGCGTCGTGTCCACGCCGCCGGCAATGGCCGTGGTCGTGATCGCCATGAGTTCGCGGTCCGTGAGCTGCGGCGCGTCGGAATCCTCGATGCGCGCGTGCACGAGTCCGGAGATGAGATCCGGGCGCGGGTTGACGCGCCGGTCATCGATCGCCTCGCGGGCGAAGCGCTGCAGCTGCATGACGTTCTCGGCGTGCTGCAGGAGTTCTTCCTTCGTGCCGCCCGCGCCGACGTGCGCCACCATCGAGTCGGCGCCGCGACTGACTTCGTCGATGCGATCCAGCGGCAGGCCCAGCGTGTCGCAGATGACGCGGATGGGAATCGGCATGGCGAATTCGCGGACCAGATCCGCGCTGCCCGCATCGAGGAACTTCGCCACCTGGTCGCGGCAGATGCCGACCACGCCGGCTTCCATGCGCGACACCACCGGTCCGGTGAAGGCATGCGAAATCAGCTTGCGGCGACGCGTGTGCAGTTCGCCGTCGACTTTGAAGCTGTCGGCCGGGTCCAGCACCATGAGGCCCTGCGACCGGATGTATTCGTCCACCTCGGGCTGGAACGGCGAACGCACGGCAGCCGATACGCGCATCTCATCCGAGAACACTTCGGTGTTGCGCGCGGCCTCGACGATGTCCTCGTGCCGCGTCACCAGCCACGTGCGCATCTTCTCGTCCAGGTGCACGGGATCTTCCGCACGCAGGCGCTCGAAGTACGGATAGGGGTTCTGCATCACCCGCGGATCGGCGAGGGTGAGACTACTGAGCGGCGGCTGCGTCATCGGATCGACCCGTCGTGTAGGAAAAGACAGGCGCCGAACATACCAGAGCCGCGCCCCCGCCCCGCCGGGTCGCCGGGAGCACTACCGGCCGAGTCAACAGGCGCTGCGGCGGCAGCCAAGAGTACCGGCTGCGCCTGGCGTCTTCTTTCTTCCTGTGGGGACGGCTTCAGCCGGCCTGCGTCCAGCGCCTGAGGCCGGCTGAAGCCGGCCCCACAGGAAGAGCAAGACGGGAACTAGAAGCCTGCAACCGCCGGAATGATCTCGCGGCCGAACGTTTCGATGGGCGCGATCTCGTGCACGTTCGGCATGTTGAAGATAACGTGCTGCACGCCGACGTCCGCGAAACCGCGACACTTTTCGATCACGTCTTTCGCGCTCATCTTTCCGGGCGCCAGATGCACGGTATTGAGTATCGTCGTCTCGATGGTGCCGAAGTCGCGGCCCAGCCGGTCGCAATGCTGCTTCAGTACGTCCAGCTTGGCCTTCACTGCCGGCGGATCGCCGAACAGGTTGCATGCATCCGCGTACTGCGCCACCAGTCGCAAGGTTTTCTTCTCGCCGCCGCCGCCGATCATGATGGGCAGGTGCGGGCGCGACAGCGGCTGCGGACTGCACAGCGTCTGTTCGAGCTGGAAATGCCTGCCGCGATAGGGGCCGTTGTCGCTGGACCACATCTGTTTCGCGATCTGCAGCGTCTCCTCCAGCCATTCGAATCGCTCCGCGATCGGCGGAAACGGCGTGCCGAGGCCGCGCGACTCCTGTTCGTTCCAGGCGGCACCGACGCCGAACCAGGCACGACCGCCGGAGAGCACGTCGAGCGTCGTGACCGTCTTGATGAGAATGCCGGGATGACGATAGGTCACGCCCGTCACCAGCGTTCCCAGCTGGATCTGCTTCGTCACGGCCGCCATGAAGGTCAGCGCCGAATAGCCTTCGAGCATCTCCATCTCGGGCGGCCCGACGTAACTGATCTGGAAGAAATGATCCATGACCCACAGGCTGCGAAAGCCGGCCGTGTCGGCGGTGCGCGCGATGTTCGCGAGCGTCGGGCCGATGGCCGCGGCGCCGCCGGGCCAGGTGAAATTGGGAATCTGCAATCCGACTTTCATGGGCGCTCTCCGCAACCGATCGCGCAGTAGCCTGCGTCAGTGCGGCGGCCCAAGTCCAGTCGTGAACGTCGCATGCAGCCACGCGCCGACGGAGTCCACTGGCGTGTACTGCGCCCGCAGGGTCGTCGGTGCATTCCGCACGACGACGGCGCGACAGGCCCACTGCAGCAGATCCTGATCGTTGTAATCGTTGCCGATGGCCCAGGTGTCCTCGCGCGAAATGGCGTGCGTGCGCGCTATCCACGCCGCAGCCTGGGATTTGGATGCGCCCGGCGCGAAGGCTTCGATCCACAGGCTGCGGCCATCGAGCGGCGACGTGGCGCGGATCACGCTCAGTCCGGGCAGTTCGCGGCGCAGCTTGTCGAACGGCTCCGCCGCATCGGCGTCCGATGACACGGCAAGCAACTGACTCGCGGGACTGTCCGCCGCGCCGTGCTCGAAGGCGCGGCCTTCGGCGACATAGCGCGCCAGTCGCCGCTCGAAATCGGCATTGGGCTTGCCGGTACGATGAAAACGGAAAATGTGCTGGTCGGGAATGGGCGCGTGAATCATGAAGTCGAGTTCATGACCGAGAAACGTGCGGACGGCGAGTTCGGTCTGCTGCGGCTGCAGGGTGTGCGCGACCAGCAACTGCTGAGTGCGCCAGTCGAGAATGCCGGCGCCGGAAGAGAAGACCAGATAGTCGATCGGGAACTCCGCGGGGATGACGTGCCGCGCCGTCGCCAGCGCACGGCCGGTGGCGATCGCGCGTACGACGCCGTTCGCGCCGAGCGTGTGCAGCGCCTGCACGTCGCGCGGGTCGAAGGGCTGGCCGCGCATGAGCAGGGTGCCGTCGAGATCGCATACGAGAAGACGCAGCATCGAATCGTCCGTCCGCTTTTCGATGACGCGGAGCATATACATCAGCGGGCCGTATCATCAGCCCGACTTCGCTGCGCCCGCCATGTCGTCATATTCATATCCATCTGGATATGTAAAAATTATAAAAATCCCTGTGTTTTTCACATGTATTTACATTAAATATCCAATCAGTTATTAATCAGGCATGCCGAATCCTCGCGATGTACTTTTCCGCACACTCGCCGACCCGACCCGGCGGGCCATCTTCGAGCAGCTGTGTCGCGAGGGCGAACAGACGGTCGGCGCGCTGACGGCCGGCGCCGGCATCTCGCAGCCCGCCGTCTCGAAGCATCTGGGCGTGCTGAAGCAGGCCGGCCTGGTGCGCGATCGTCATGAAGGCCGCCAGACCCATTACAGCGCGCAGGTCGCGGCGCTCTCCCCTCTCATCGACTGGACCCGCCAGATGGCCAGCTTCTGGCAGAGCCGGTTCGACCGCCTCGAAGATCTACTGCGAAGGATGGACCAATGAACTCACGATCGATGAACGCGAACGAGACGCTCGCCGTCGTCGCCGAACGGGAATTTCCTTTTCCGGCGGAAAAGCTGTGGCGCGCGCTGACGCAGCCGCACCTGATCGAGGAATGGCTCATGAAGAACGACTTCAAGGCGGCGGTGGGCCATCGCTTCAATCTTCGCGGCGACTGGGGCGGCGTGCTCGACTGCGAAGTGCTCGCCATCGAGCCGCACCGCACGCTCTCCTACACCTGGAATTTTGCGCACGATGACCCGGCCTTCGCGCTGCAGAGCGTGGTCACGTTCACGCTGACGCCGACGGGCAGAGGCACGCATCTGCGCATGGAACAGTCGGGCTTCCGGCCGGAGCAGAAACAGGCCTACGGCGGCGCACGGCATGGATGGCAGCAGTTCCTGGCGAAGCTGGAACAGGTCGTCGCGCGGACGGAGTGAACGATGAAAGCGAAGAAGACGGCCGCAAAGCGCAGGACCATAGCGAAAGCGCCGCGCGACGCGAATGCAAAGCCCATCCTGCTGTCGGGCGGCAATCCGCAGATCGCGAAGGGCTACGGCGACGCACCCGTGCAGGCCTACATCGCCGCGATGCCGGGCTGGAAGAGCGCGCTCGGCCGCCGGCTCGACACGCTCATCGAGCGCACCGTTCCCGGCGTGAGCAAGGCAGTCAAATGGAACTCGCCGTTCTATGGCGTCGAGGGCCAGGGCTGGTTTCTCAGCCTGCACGTGTTCACGAAGTACGTGAAAGTGGCTTTCTTCCGCGGCTCGTCGCTGCGGCCCATGCCGCCCGGCGAATCGAAGCAGAAGGAAGTCCGCTATCTCGACATCCGCGAGGACCCGCCGCTCGACGAGGATCAGTTCGTCGCGTGGGTGAAGCAGGCCAGCCGGTTGCCCGGCGAAAAGATGTGAAGGAGCGACGGCCATGAAAAAAAAAATCCGCGACCTCCGCGACGAAGCGCAAGCGCAGTCCGACGGCAGCCAAGGAGGCAGACGCTTCCGCCAGGATCGATGCGCGCATCGAGGAACTGGCCGACTGGCGCGGCGAGACGCTCGCGCGCATCCGCAGGATCATCCGGCAGGCCGATCCCGACGTCGTCGAGGAATGGAAATGGCGCGGCGTGCCGGTGTGGTCGCATGCCGGCATCCTCTGCACCGGCGAGAGCTACAAGAGCGTCGTGAAAATGACGTTCGCCAGGGGCGCTTCGCTGCCGGACCCGTCGCGCCTCTTCAACTCGAGCCTCGAAGGCAACACCCGTCGCGCCATCGATGTTCGCGAAAAAGAGAAGATCGATGAGAAGGCGCTGCAGGCGCTGGTGCGCGCGGCGGTGGCGTTGAATCTGTCGAAGAAGAAGGCCGGATTGAGATGAGGGTTTCTGTGGGTCAGGCTTTAGCCCACTAGTGTCCGGTTAAGCCACTACCGCGCGCGCGGAACT
>NZ_DAINNK010000140.1:0-6141 GCF_036735925.1 Povalibacter sp. | reverse complement strand
CCCGGATTGCGCCAGTACGTGTGCCATTCGGGATCGTGAACGATGCGCAGGCCGACGAGTGTCGTCGCTCCCGGTTGCGCGACCCGGTCCGCGGCCACCAACTGCACCGTCACGTGATCGCGTCGTACCGATTCGGAGTTCGCGCCCGACGCGGCGGATGCGACGAGCGCCGCCAGCCAGAGGCCGGCGCAGGTCAGTCGTCGCAAAGAACCCCGATCGCAGCGTCGCACGCGTTTCGTCTCCAGTCGTTCAACGTTGCGCCAGCTCCGGCGGCAGCGGCGCGTTGGGATACCAGTACCGCAGATGGCACGCTTCGCAGACCTCATCGAGCTGGCCGCCTGCTTCCACCAGGGCATGAACGTCCCTGGCGTCGACAGCTTGCAGCAGCAGTGTTGCAGCCGTATGCAACTCGCGGGCGTGGGCATTGAATGCAGGACGGTTGGCATCGATGGCCCGCTGAATCTCCTCAGGCGGCGAAATTCCCTGCACGTGCGCATCCTCGAGCGTGTGACCCTCGGCGACGACGCGCCGGCCGTCGATCACGAGCAGGTTGGCGGATTCGGCGAGCCGGATCGCGGCATGACGCAGTTCGAGCCATTCGGCGTCGGTCTGTGGACGGTGCTCCACCGTGCCTTCGAGCGTGACTTCCGTGCTCACCGCTTCCCACAGGAAATCCGCGGCCGGGTCGACCTGGGAGTTCATGATTTCCTGGAGGCTTGCTGCGGGGATGAAGGGCGAGGGTGCGGTCGGCGGCGACTGCCGGGTGCATGCCGTAGTCGCCAGCAGTGCGATGACGGTCAGTGCGGCGGTCAGGCTAAAGCCTGACCCACAGGCAGAACGGCGCATCATGCAGAGAGCCGATTACCGGCTCGCAGCTTTCGGCGCCGACGGTGCGATGCGCGTCAGCTTGCCGCCTTCGGCCTCGTAGTTCTGTGCGCCGAGGGTTCCTGCGACCTTGAAGCCGTGGTCGGCAAGGAAATCGGCGGCGCGGCCGCCGCGACCGGCGTGATTCGACACCGTGACGATGGTGCGGTCTTTCGGAATCCAGGCGACGCTCTTTTCCAGTTCGCTCAGCTGGACGCTCAGGTAGACGGGAAAGCCGCCGATGGTCGTGAGTTCGTCCGGACGACGCACGTCGATCACCAGCAGCTTGTCCGGGTGTGCCAGCAGCGTGTCGAACTCGGCGCGATTGAGTACGTGCGCCTTGAAGGCTGGCGCCTTGGTCGCCGCGACGGCGGGCTGTTCCTGCGCGAATGTGGCGGGGGTGGCGAGAATCGAAGCCATAGCCGCCAGCGCGGCGAGTGTCGGACGATGCATGTGAGATTACCTGTGAGTGGAGATCAAGAAGGGAGTCAGGCTAAAGCCTGACCCACAGGACTCTGCATCTTCCTGTGGGGCCGGCTTCAGCCGGCCTTGGGAAATATCAGGTGAAGCCAATCATTCGCCCCGCCAGTCCGATACCGAACCAGATGGCCAGCGACACCCCGACCGTCGTGCGCGCCAGCACGGGATGCGGCGACTCGCGCGCCGCGATCCGGCGGAACAGCGCGAACTGCAGGACGATGGCGGTGACGAACAGCACCATCTTCAGCTCGAAGGCGAACTTGTAGTAGTACAGCTTCGGCGTGGCGACGAACATGAGCGTGCCGCTCACCACGGTGAGCACCAGGCCGATGTAGAAAAAGCGATTGGCATCGCGCGTCACTTCGCTCATCGGCTGATTCCTGAACACGAGGTTCAGCAGCCGCAGGCTGATCAGCACCAGCGCCGCGAGCAGTGCGATGAATCCCAGCACGTGCACGACCTGCAGCCCGGCCGCGACCAGGTGATTGGACTTGCTGATCGCATGCGCGACCGGGCTGTCCTGGATGGCGGTGAGAATTTCGGCGATCGACATGGCGCTCTTCGGAATCAGGAGAGATACGGAATCATGCGGCCGCAGACGATGACCACCGACCACAGGCCGAGCGACGCGATGGCGGCATATCTCGCGGCGTGCGGCAGCACGACCTGTCCGTCGTGCACTTCCGTTTTCCTGGCGATGACGAACTCGAAGTACGCCGCGTTGATTCCCGCGAGCACGATGAACAAGAGCTTCCAGGCAAAGATCGCGCTGGTCACCAGCGACGACGCTGACGCGAGGAACAGCAGCCCGCCGGTGATGAAGATCACGACGAAGCCGCCGAGCACCCACGGACGCAGCTGATGCAGCACCTGTACGGCAGGCAGGCGCTTCAGCACCACGCCGGCGAGCCGCAGGTCGGTGATGAACAGCAGGCCGACGGCAATGGACAGCCCGATGAGGTGCACACCTTCGATCAGCGGAAAGGCATAACGCGACTCGGCGATGTACATCGCCAGCGGCCACTGTTCGATCCGTTCGGCAATTGCGATGAGCGACATGACCGTCTCACTTCTTCGCGGGCGCCACGGCGACCTGACCGAACGGTCCGTTGTTCTCGATGCACATGCGCTCGTAGCGCTCGTGCTTCAGGCTGCCGTCGGGCGTATTGGCTTCGGCGACTTCGTAGTGCCAGCCGTCGATCTGGTCCTTCTCCGTGTAGCGCCGCACCGGAATCGTCGCCGTCCACGGGCGCGTGAACACCGTCGGGTCGGTGATCGTCGCGACGTAATTGAAGCGCTGGCCGCCGTTGTCGAAGACGTAGCGCTCTTCGATGTGCGCGTTGTCGCTGAAGAACTCGCCGGTGCGCGCGAGGCGCGCCTTGGCGTTGTTGTTGGTCACGTCGACGATCAGCGTGTTGCCTTCCCAGCGGCCGCGCGAATCGGCGTTCCACAGCTTGATGTTCGCGGGCAGGTGCGGCTTGCCGTCGAGATGGATGATGCGCCAGCCCGAGTTGAACAGGATCAGCACGTAGTCCGGATACTGGCGGATCTCGAAGCCATGCCAGGTGAACGACTTCGGCACGCCGGCCGGCGCGCAGCGCGCCAGCGGCTCGATGTATTCGGGCCGGATCGGATCGTGAAAGTACTTCAGGAACTCCTGCTGCTTCTCGCGCGCCCACGGCTGGAACGGCACCTCGCCATCGGCCGGATCGCTCACGCGACTCGGCGCACGCTCGCTGCGCTGGGTTTTCGGAAGCGCGCGCGGATTCGGATCGCCCGGCACGCCGCCCTGCGGATCGGTCCAGTTGTTGTGATTGGCAATGGTGTTCGACCACTGGCCCGCCACGTCCGGCTGGCCATCCGGCGTGCGCTTGCCGGTCCAGCGGCCGGACTCGATGACGGTCACGGTCTTTTCGCGCTGGATGCCGCCGCCCGGCGCCTGCTGTGCGAGGGACACTGATGCAATCGTCAAACCGAGGACAACCGCAACGATTCCCCTGTATTGCCGGCGTCCGGTTGGGGTGGGGGCGCTGGGGCGCGAGCCCGCTGCCTTTCCAGACAACCCCCTTCCTGTCCTTCCCCCGCTACGCGGAGGAAGGGACGCACAATTCGACTTCATCTGGTTCATTGGTGATCAACGCTTTGCTTCTTGCTCACTGCGGTTCACTCGCCCTGCGCCGGTACCGGGTAGTACTTGTCGAAATCGCGCGTGAAGCAGTAGTTCTCGATCAGCTGGAAGTTCTTTTCGCGATGCCGGTGCAGGATCACGCTCAGACTCCAGGGCTTCGCGAACACCAGCGGATCTTCCAGCGTGGCGTGGTACTCGAGGGTGTTGGCATCGAGGAACTTCCAGCGCTCGACTACGTGCAGCTTCGGGCTGTGATAGTTGCCGGCGCGATCGAGCCAGGTCTCTTCATTGAAATCGACCACGTCGACGACCAGCGTGTCGCCTTCCCAGTGACCGCGCGAATCGCCGAGATAGAACTCGTTGTCCGTGACCTTGGGATGCAGCGTGCCGTTGGTGAAGATCGTGCGCACCGACTGGCCGAACTGGAACACGATCGTGACGTCGTTCGCGCGCTGCAGGATCTGGAAGGGCTCCGGGTAGTAGATGCCGCGCGGCGTGCCGAGCGTCCAGCACTTCAGGCGCGGATCTTCGGTATCGCGCGCGGCGAAGTTCTCTTTCTTCTTCTCCAGCGCTTCGGGCAGGTAGGGAATCACGTTGCCTTCGACGACACCCGGACCCGGCGGCGCATCGATGCGGCCCGAATGCGGTTCGAGGTCGTAGTCCGCGGCGCTGGTCGTCTGCCAGATGCCGGAGAAATCCGGCTTGCCGTTCGACAGGCGCGGGATCTTCGGCTCGGCGGCATTCGCCGCCTGCAGCACCAGACCGAGCGCCAGTGCTGCGAGAAGTCGCTTCGTCATTGTGCTGCTGCCGTCCTTGCCGTCGGTGCATCCTGCGCGCCGCCCGTCTGGAACGTGCGTCCATCCGGCAACGTCACGGTGACGGAATAGCCGAACGCGCCGCCGTTCTTGGCGAGGTAGCCCTTGATGTGCACCTTGGTGCCCGGCGCCACGTCGGCCTTGGTGAGGCCGATGCGCGCGAGCTGGTTCGGGGCGCCGAACTCGACACCCCAATTCGTCACCTTGCCGGCGGTGTCGGCAACGTCGAAGTACAGCCAGCTGTGCGGATTGACCCACTTGATCCTGGTGACCGTGCCCGTGAGATCGATCGGCTTGTCGGCATCGAACTCCGCCGCGAAGGCGTGATGCGCCCAGGTCGGCACGGCCGTGGCCGCCATCACGACGGCAAGCGATGCACGGTAAAAAGACATCCACTTCATTCATCTTCTCCGAATCAATGGCGCGGCAGGACACGCGGTGCTGCTGCCGTCGCGGGCCGCACTCTCGACGGCAGCGCACGCACTGTCCAACGTTCGCTCGTTATCTGCCAATGCAGCAGCGGCATGTCACTGCTCTGTGACTGCGGAGCGACTTCGATCGCGCGTCGCACAGGCGTTGTGACCGCTTCGTGACCGCGACGAGACCGGCGTTCAATCGTTGCTTTTTTCGTTGCGCTCACGTCAGGTCCTTGGCGGCCAGCAGCGCGCGACTGTTGTCGAAATAGATGAGCTGGCGCTGCTCGGCGGTGAGCACCTGGTCGAGCGTGTCGAGCGCCGGGCCGACATCGCCGCGCTTGCCGCCGCCGACGCCGTAGTCGGTGCCGAACAGGATGCGGTCGGCGCCGAGCTTGTTCGCCGCGAGCGCCACCCATTCGGCATTGCGCACCGAGTACGGACCGGGATCGAGATACAGCCGGCGCAGCTTCGCCAACGGATCGGCGATGCCGTTGTTGCGCGCCGCAGGAACGATGCTCTCGATCAGGTGCGGCAGGAAACCGCCGAGCATGATGATCTCGACGCTGACGTCGGGATACGGATCGAGAAAGTCGGTGAGCCCGAGCGTGATCGCGCCGGCCGCCAGGTGCGAGTTGCTGATCAGGCTCCAGCGCGCGTAGTTCGTGTCGGTCGGCACGACCAGCGGCGGCTGGCCCGGCACCGCGGCGTTCGCCGGTCCGCGATGGATGAAGAAGTGACTGCGGTGTTTCTGCGCGGCGGCGAAGATCGGCGCCAGCGTGCGTGCGCCTTCGAGCGTCGCGAACGCATTCAGCGGCAGCGAACCGCCGATGAAGCCGAGTTCGCGATGGGCGCGCGCGAGTTCTTCGGCAGCCCATTTCGGATCGGCGGTCGGCAATGCGGCGACTGCGAGGGAGCGGTCCTTGTGCTTCGCCCCGACGCCAGCCAGTTCGTCGTTGAAGGCGCGATACAGCGGACGCAAATCCTCGATCGGCAGCGAGGCATCGAAACCGAAGGCGACGGTGTGCGTGAGCAACTGGCGCTGCACGCCGTGGGCGTCGAGATTCGCCAGGCGTGCGGTGATGTCGGACTGCGCGATGTCGCTCGGGTCGCCGGCGGCGGCGGAGACGGTGGTGACGTTTTCGAGTCGTGTCGAGCCATCCGCTGCGGTGAGTACCCGAGGCGCGATTTTGCGTGACGCGAGATACCTGAGTTCTGCGCGCGAGACGTAGTGACTGTGCCAGTCGACCAGCGCCCGCGGCGTCGCGGACGAATCGCCGAGTGCAACGATCGAACGCAGCGCGCCGGGCAGCAGCATGGCGGTGGCGAAGGCGCCACCGATGAGGTGTCGTCGTGTGGTCATGGGATCTCCTGGGCCGCCTCTTCCTGTAGGTCAGGCTTCAGCCTGACTCTGATAAAGAGGCCGGCTGAAGCCGGCCCC
>NZ_DAINNK010000139.1:0-6390 GCF_036735925.1 Povalibacter sp. | reverse complement strand
TCATCACCTTACCGGTATCGGTTCGCTCATCACGTAGCCGCCGCGCAAGCCTCGCTCGCTCGAGCAGGAACGCCTGCTTCTCGATGAGCCAGCGGGTACGATGGAACGATGGTGGCTCCGGCCCATGCGCCTTGCGCACGACCACGCACGGCAGAACAGTCTCGCTCGCCACGCGTCGCACACCGACCCGGTCGCCGACCTTGACCTGCGATATCGATTGACGGATGGCGCGCTCCAGATCCTTCCCCCACAGAAAACGCATGCCTTCTGGCGTCTGGATCTTCACGTAGTACGACAGCTCATGCTCGGGCTGGAATCGGTACTTCGCCGCGCCGTGCTTCACCAGTTCTCCCAGGACGAGTTCGTCGTTGAAACGCTTTTCCATGAGCGCGCTTCTCGATGTTCAACGTTCCCGGTCCCGATGCATTCGATCCGGCGCTGGTCGTCCCTGTTCCACGGCACGTCGCTCGACCTCCGACTGCCGCATCCGCACCGCCGGCAACGGCTCTCCCCTGGCCACCGAGTCCGCCAGCGCCGAGCGCACCACCGCAACGAACCGCTCTCGATCCTGCGGATCGCGGAACCGCCTGGATGCGATCTCCGCCGCATGCATCTGCAAATATGCCCCCAACAGCTCCGGATGCTGTCGGCTGCCACGCGCTGCCGGCACCGCCGGGTCGCGCAGTACCTCCGCTGCGCGCTCGCGCTGCTCCAGGAACTGCTGCTTCTCAACGCTCCAGCGGTTGCGATGCGTGGCCAGCTCCCGCTGTGTCGTCTCGCCCGCTTCCGTCCGCCCACGCTTCACCGTGACAGGATCGCGCCGCACCGCGCGGACCACGACTTCATCGCCCGGCTGCGGACGCGACAGCGACTCGCGAAAGGCGCGTTCCAGGTCCACGCCCCACACTTCACGTTCGCCTCTTTGCGTCTCCAGCCTCACGAAGTACGACATCGGCTCGTGCGGATCATGCTGGTAGGGCGCAACCCCATGCTCGATGAGGCGCCCGACATGCTGGCGCGGTGCACCCGGTGTCGGCTCGCGCACCTGGGCCGCCGACGCCGCACGCGCGTCGTTGTTCCGCTCGACTGATGGAGGCACGTCGCTGCGCGCCATCCGCCGCGCCAGTCGCGCCTCATCGAGGCTGCTCGCGCGATAACCCTTGACCTCCAGCCCCGCCTCACGCGCCACCTCCCACGCCTCGCGCCGGAACCGCTCGCTCCCGCTGACCGCGATACGCAGCCAGCCGCGTGCCTGCGCAATCGCCACCAGGTCCCGTATCAACTGAGTGTTCTCGCTCGGTGTCGATAGCTTCGCCCCGCGATCCGTGAACGCGCGCGCTCCGTCCTTGAAGTAGTAGCTTCTGCCCACCTGCACGAAGTGCCCCTGCACGAGCGCGGGCAATGCATCCGCCTGCGGTCGCCATCTGACCTCCCGCGTGCTCGCGGATTCACTCACTGCCGATGACGCGACAGCCACCGGCGTCGATGCCTTCTTTGCCCTGGGTGCATCCATCCACCGGATCGCGTTCTCTGCGGGAGTACGGCGGCGCGGCATCGCCCCTACCGCATCATCGTGCAGTGGCTTCGTCGCTGCGGCATCGCCTGCCGCCATTCTCTCGCGCTTCTCGACTGCCATAACGCCTCCTAACCTTCTCGCAGCGACTGCAGGAACTGCTCGGCCGCTGCCTGCAGTTCGCCTTCCGTCACCGGCCGATCCAGCGGTAGTTCGATCTGATCGACGTCCACCGCATAGTCATCGAGCGTCAGCGACTCGATCCGATCGATGTCGTCCAGAGTCGGCTCGCGCGTACGCGAGTGCGTCGCCCGCTGCACTGACCGGCCCTCGCCCGCCGCGGCGGCGGCATCCGCGGCGATCACCGCACCCTCGCCTGCCGCACCCGTCTGAACCACCGACAGTCGTGACGAGAGCAGCGGCGGCGCCACCAGCCTTCCCAGAAATCGCGTATCGCTGAAATACCTGAGCTTGCGGCAGCGGATCGGTCGCAGACCCTCACAGAACACGATCGCCTCCTGCGCGCCCAGTTCCTTCACTTCCTGCGGCAGCAGCAGCGCACGGCGCTGCTCGCTCACGTTGATGCTGCGCCCGCGTGGCGCCTTCGCCGTGAACCACTGCGCCACCGGCGTCGACCAGCTCTTCACCTTCACCGTCGTGTAGCCCAGCTCCTCGGAGATCTCCCGGGCATCGTTGAAGTCCTTCGGCGCAAAGGCGATGCGCGCGCCCAGCGACTTGAGCATGGTCTCCGCGCCGTTGTTTCCATACACCTCGCGCAACTGAGCCGGCGTCTGGATCACGAGCACCACCCGTACGTTGAAACCCGGCAGGTAGGAGATCGCCTCGGCAATGATCGGAATACGCCCGAGTGCCGTGAACTCATCGAGCAGCATCATGACCTGGTGCGCAAGCGCCGGATTGCGCTCCGGCAGTTCGCGCGTCTGCAGCCCGATCGCCTGCTGGAAGAACAGACTCAGCACCGGCCGCAGCCGATGCAGGTCATCCGGGTTGACGCCGACATAGATCGACATCGGCGTACGCCGCAGCTCCCGCAGATCAAAGTCGTTCGCCGACGTCGCTGCGTCCAGGATCGGGTTCAGCCACAAGTCCAGGCGCGAGGTGAACGTCTTGCGGATGCTGGACGCCGTCACGGGCGCCAGGTCAATGACGTCGTACAACGCCCGCACGCACTGGGGCGACAACGGAAAGCGTCCGCTGTTGCGTCCTTCGATCAGCCGTGTCCAGTGCTGCCCGAAACCCTCATCATCCGAGGCCATCCCCTGCCGCAGCACCTCACCGATCGTGGCTGGCAGCGACGGCGTTTCGAACAGGTACATCGCGATGCCAAGGAACAGCGAGCGCGCCGAGGCCGTCCAGAACGGATCGACATTCGGCGGATCGGGATAGAGCATCTCGGCAATGCGCTGCAGGTCGTTCACCCGCCGCGCCGGATCGCGTGAGACATAGAAGAATGGATTCCAGCGCGCCGTCGCCCCATCCTCCGCAAACGGATCGAACAGGAAGCACGGCTGTCCCTGCTGCTGCCGGTAGCCTGCCGTCAGCGTCCAGTTCTCGCGCTTGATGTCGACACACACCAGCGATCCCGGCCAGTTGAGTGCATTGGGGATCACGACACCGACACCCTTGCCGCTGCGCGGCGGCGCCGCCAGCGCCACGCCCTGCTGACCATCGAGCATCAGGCACCGCCCGCGCCATTCGCCCAGGATGATGCCGTACTCACCGAGCAACCCGGCACCGGCAACTTCCCATGCACTCGCGAACCGTGCATCGCCATGCAGAGCGCGTCGTTTCGGCCACAGCAGGGTCGCCGCGAGCACGCTGACCACGCCGCCCGCCACCGCCGAACTCGCCAACGCATGCCGTCGCACGTCCCGTCGATCCGCGTGGAAGTAGAGATAGCGCGCCACGGTCATCGGCGTTGCAGCGAACGGATCCAGCCGCATCGACCACAGAAACAGATATCCCGCGAGATACCCGCTCAGCAGCAGCCCGGCCGCGCCCGCCGCGAGCCGCAGCCACCGGCGCTCAGCCCACCTGCGCCAAGGCACGATGCCGGCGGGCCGGGTCATACCAGAGTTCCTTGACGTAGCGTTCGTGCGAGTCGACGCCGAACTGGATCACGATGTCGACCAAGAGGTACAGCAGCTGCTTGATGTCCGCCCGCGCCAGCTCCTGTCCGCCCTGGCTTTGCTTGACGAGCAGCACCAGTTGCTCGAAGGCCAGCTCCGCACTCGCCGCATGAATGCTCGTGATCGAGCCCGGATGTCCCGAGTTCACGTTGCGCAGGTAATCGAAAGCCTCCTCCGAGCGCAGCTCCGCCAGCAGGATGCGATCCGGCCGCATGCGCAGACATGCTTCCAGCAATTGTTTCGGCGTCACCCGCGCCAGGCCCTGTCCATCCTTGCTGTAGAACAGCCGCACGTGATTCGGATGGGCGCGGAGATCCAGCTCCGCCGCATCCTCGATCGTGATCAGCCGCTCCTGCGGATCGATTTCCCGGATCAGCGCCTTCGTATAGGTTGTCTTGCCGCTGCCGGTCGGCCCCGACACCAGGATGTTCTTGCGACTGCGCACGGCAAGCCGCATGAACGACTCGAACTCCCGCGCCTGCAGCAGGCGCAGCAATTCCACCTCACTCGCATCCAGCTCACTCGTCGCGGATCTTGTCGTCCGGAACAGTCCGCGCTGCGCAAGCTGCGCCAGTGTCCAGGTGTGATCCGAGGGCCGTCGAATCGAAAGGGCGACCTGCCCTGCCGTAGTCGCCGGCGGCAACACAATCTGTACTCGCTCGCCGCGGGGCAAGGATGCCGACAGCAGCGGCGCCGTCTCATCCACCCGTTGCCGGCCGGCATGGGCAATGAGCTTGGCGAAGCGCCGGCACCAGTCAAAACTGGCGAACTCCAGCGGCTCACGACGCCATCCACCGCGCGACTCCAGAAAGGCTTCGCCCGGCCGGTTGATGCACAGCTCCGTGACCTCCGGATCATCGAGCCACGGACGCAACGCCCCGACATTGAGTTCGAGCGCGGAGGCATTGGCCGCACAAGCTAGTTCTACGGACTCACGCCTATCGTGCATCCCCTGTATGCAGCCCTGCCCTCCGGCCGCTGCCTGCTGCACATGCATGCTTGCTCCTCACTTGACCTTCCATTGCCAAGCGAAGCACGGCCGGACCTTCAATACTGTTCGCGTTTCAGTGCAAAGTGATTTGAAACCGTGACGCGAAGATAGGACGAGCGGACTCCAGCAACCCATGCAGGCAAGTCTCAGCAATCGTTGCCCGAGGTGCTGTGGCAAAGCCTTATGTTTGCTGTCGAACCTCGTTCATACGCCGATCTGTCGGGTCAAGCTCGGAAGCCACCCCTAGCGCCCACTCGGACCAAATACCGATCAACTCCGAAGAAACCCCACGATCATTGGCAGTCGCCAGAATGTGAGCGACGTACTCGCAGATTCGTTTTGATCTGAGCCAGCGCAACGTCTCGATGGATAGGCATCGCTCCCGAGCTCGTTTCTCAGCAAGGGCCTTCTCACGTTCGACGCGCAGTCGTTCGTTCTCAGCTCGCCGCCTCTCGCTCTCTTCCATTCTGCGGTGAAACTCAGCGAGCTCTCTGTCCTTTTCCCATACCTTCACAACCAGTCGACAGATGCCCGCGAACACACGATTCAGCTGCGACTCCAGCTTGTTCGAATCGCGGTCTTCGAAGGATGGGCCTTGCCGATAGTCCGCCTGAAGCGTCACTCGAAGCCGACCGGTGGGTACTTTGTAACGTTCCTGTTCGGTCTTCCCGTCATACCGAACCTTTGGCCGCGTCCTGTCTTCGAGCATTTCAGTGATACGCAAGTGAATCTCGGTGTTGTGGCCCGCAAAGACGAGCCGGCCGATCTCCTCGTTTTCGGTCACGGTGAATCCGCGACTCGCCGCGGCTAGTGCGAGAGCATTGGTTAGGCTCAAGGCCCGCTTGTAGCTGTCGAGAGAGACTCGGTAGGCAACGGGGCTATGAGTGTCCCGAAGTCGCTGGCCCCTGTCTTTGACATGTCGCCACGCCCACGTCTCGCGGGCGAACTCGGTCCGCTTGCGCCATTCGGGCCATTTTTCGTACCGATCATCCGCCTTGCGAGACGCGCGCATTTCTTCGGCAGCCTGTTCAAGGTCGTCACGACAGCGCTTGATCGTCGCGTGCCACCTTCGGGTGGTGGCAGGCACCTCGATCTTGTTGGCGGGCTGTTCTTCAAAGGCCAAACGCTGCGCAAGCCATGCCCCGTCCATCCCAGAGGACGGAGGCTTGCTGGAAGTGGGTGGTACGTCGTTGGAAGGTGCAACAGTGAGCGCTCCCTGATCAAACCACTCGGGTTCTCGTTTCGGGAGCTTGGGGCGATAGGGCCTCTGCCCCGCATCAATGCGTGCCCAATAGCCCCGCCCCGGAACCGGGATGCCCAGCCGCCGGCAGCGCTTCGCCAAGGCCACATCGGAAATACCGAAATCCTTTGCCAGCTCGAGCATTGGTTTCGACCAGACGAGTTCGTAGAGATCCTCACGCGATAGGGTTATCGGAGTCTCGTGGTTTTCGGTCACGTAAGGCCCTCGCTTGCTGTTGGGCGAATCGCAAGTACAACCTACTGAGATGGTCGCGCCTGGAGAGGTGGCTTTGTGGAACCCACGATCGTCTGCTTTCGGTAGAGTCGAGATGTGGCGCGGTTGCTTTAGGACTCTCTCAACTGTTGCCGCCTCTTTCGTCTGGCGGTGTCGCAATCGAGAGTCCATGACTCCGTTTCCACATCCCGCTCATCGAACCGGACGTGCAGATCTCCCGCATCCGGCTCTCGGACAAGACTTCACACTTACACCCACGATG
>NZ_DAINNK010000138.1:0-6560 GCF_036735925.1 Povalibacter sp. | reverse complement strand
GCATGCGTCACGTCGTGGTGACCGGTGCGGACGACGACAACATCGACCTGGATACGGGCTACAAGGGCACGCTCCAGTACGTGATCGCGGTCCAGAAGACCTCGGGCAACGCCGATTCGATCATCGAACTCGATTCCGCCAATACGCTCGAAGATCAGTCGCCGCGTACGAACATGAAGATTGCTAACTTCACGTTCGTGCATCGCAATCCTGCGACCGGCAACAATGCGGCGATGCTGTTCCGCGGCAAGGCCGACGCTACCTTGGTCAACGGCGTGGTCGTCAGTCCGATGGCCTGCCTGCGCCTGAACGGCAGCAACATCCTCACCGCCGATGCGGCGACCGACAAAGTGGGACCGCCGGTGTTCCAGTCTGTCGTCATGCAGTGTGCCGCCACCCAGTTCGTGGGTTCGGGTGGTGTGACCGCCGACCAGGTTGCGACGACCTTCAATGCGGGCGCCAACAACAATGCCTCCTTCACCGCGACGCTGACGAACACGTTCGTCAACGGCGCGAATGAAACCGCCGTGGTTGCCACGGATCCGAAGACGCTCGATGCAGCATTCGACACCACCACCTACGTAGGCGCGGTGAAGGATGCCAGCGATACCTGGTACGCAGGCTGGACCTGCAACTCGGTCACCGCGAACTTCGGTACGACCAGCACGGCCTGCACTTCGCTGCCGTCGCTCGCCGACTGATGGCTCGTCCCCTGCGGCGGACGCAATCCGCCGCAGGGGAATCCTGAATCACCACATCAATGGCAAGCACACCTATGGCCAAACCGCGCACCTGGGGCATGGTCCTCGCTGCAACCGCGTTTTCCACGCAGGCATTCGCTCAATCGGCCCTCGAGGTCGATGGCTCCGCTCCGCCGGAGGCCGCCGCGACCCTGGCTGCACTCACGCCGTCTCCTGCTCCGGACGCCTCGGTCGACGTGGCCATGCCCGGCGGCATTCCCGGCGTGGTCGTCGTCGGCAGGCGCGAGCGCGATGTGCAAAGAGAAACGACGCAGGTCATCACCGTGCTGTCGAACGAAGACATCGCGCGCACCGGCGAAGGCGACATCGCCGGCGCGCTCGGCCGCGTCACCGGTCTGAGCGTGGTGGGCGGCGGATTCGTCTATGTGCGCGGCCTGGGCGATCGCTATTCCCTGGCGTTGCTCAATGGCTCACCGCTGCCGAGTCCCGAGCCGATGCGTCGCGCCGTGCCGCTCGATCTGTTTCCGACCGACGTGATCGCCTCGTCGCTGGTGCAGAAAACCTATTCGCCGAACTTCCCCGGCGAGTTCGGCGGCGGCGTCATCAACCTGACCACGCTGGCCATTCCGAAGCAGCCGTTCCTGGATCTGAATTTCGGCCTCAGCGGTGATACCGAAACGACCGGACAGGTCGGCTACGACTACTACGGCAACAAGTACGACTGGACCGGCTACGGCAATCGCGACACGCCGCCCGCGCTCGCCGCGTTCCTGGCGAGCGGCCAGCGCATCAGCGCCGGCAATGTCGACACGGGTGCCATCGCCAGCCAGCTCGTCAGCAAGAACAACGGCCTGGTGCAGAAGATCGATGAAGTCTCGCCCAACTACTCCGGGACGATCACGGCGGGCGACAGCTGGGAGTTCGACAATTCGCAACTCGGCCTGATCGCCACCGCCTCGTTCAACAACGCCTGGCGCACGCGTGATATCACCGAGCAGACGCCGGGCAGCTTCGATCTGTCCGTCATCGACAAGGACTATCGCACGGTGTCGACGGAGAACCGCGCCATCGCCAATGGGCTCGTCGGCCTGGGTTATGAGTTCGGCGAAGGCACGCTGCGCTGGACCAACCTCTACATTCACGACACGCTGAAGCGGTCCGATCTGGGCGAAGGCACGCAGAGCAGCCAGCGACCTGGCGTCGATTTCCAGGATCAGGCCACGGCGCTGTACGAGCGAACCCTGATGAGCACGCAGCTGACCGGCAGTTTCAACCTGGATCCCGTGACGCTCGGCGCCCGTGCCTCGTACTCGAAGTCCGAGCGGGATGCGCCGTACGAGCTGGAGATCGGCTACTCGCGCAGCAACCAGGCCGCGAGTCCCTACGGCGCGTACTACATCAATCGCCTGGACAATGGTCAGACCGGGTATGCCGATATCGCGTTCTCGAAGCTCGACGAAGATCTGTGGTCGGCAGGCGCGGACATCTCGGTGCGGGTCCTGCCGCGAATGGTGTTGTCGGCGGGCGTGGATATCGCAGACACCGAGCGCGATTCCACGCGCCGCGCGTTCCAGATCGTTGCTCCGTCGAACTTTCCGAGCGGCGTCGCCATGCTGCGGCCGGACTATCTGCTGAGCCCGGCAGTCATCGATCATTTCGACATCGGGCTGGTCGAGACCACGGAAACGGATCCGGCGTTCAACGCCACGCTGCGCACCGAGGCGGGGTACGGTCAGCTGCAGGCGGAGTTGATCGACGGGCTCGAGCTGAGCGCCGGTGCGCGGTACGAACGCGGCGAGCAGGATGTTCGCCCGCTGCAGGTTTTCGACACGCTGACGAACTCCGGCGCCTCGACCCACATCGAGAACGACTATGTGCTGCCGGCAGCGACGCTCACGTACAAATTCCGCGAGGACATGCAGGTGCGCTTCAACGCCGCCAAGACGATCGCGCGTCCGCAGTTCCGCGAGCTGATGTTCCAGCGCTATTTCGATCCGGAGACCAATCGCACCTACCGCGGCAACCCGTTGCTGACGGACAGCGAATTCGCCAATGCGGAAGCGCGCTACGAGTGGTACTTCGCGCCGGAGCAGCGCTTCACGGTCGCCGGCTTCTACAAGAAGATCGACAAGCCGATCGAGGCGTTCACCGGCTTCAACGACAACAACCCGGAAACCAGTTTCGCCAATGCGCCCGAGGCGGTGCTCTACGGCGCCGAGCTGGAAGTGCAGAAGTATTTCTCCCTGGGCGACCATTTCCAGGGAGAGTTTCTCGGCTCCCGCCGTGCGGTGATCGTGGCCAACTACACGTACAGCCGCTCGGAGATCAACGTGGAAGACGGCGACACCGTGAGTGTGTACGGCACGGCGACGCAGCCGGCGAGCAACTTCTTCGTGGATGGCAGCCCGTTGACCGGCCAATCCGATCACCTGGTCAATCTGCAGCTCGGACTGGAGAACTCGGGACGCCTGTCGCAGCAGACGCTTCTCGTGTCCTACGCGAGCGACCGGGTGACCAGTCGCGGCCCGGCGGGTCTGCCGGACATTTACGAAGCCCCGGGCTGGCGCCTGGATTTCGTCGCGCGCGAGGCGTTCACGCTGTTCGATACCAATATGGAAGCCAAGCTCGAGGTGCGCAACATTCTCGGAACGGGCTACGAGGAGTTCCAGGAGCGCGACGGCAACACCGTGTACTACAACAAATACGACGTGGGTACGCTGTTTGCCGCTTCGCTGACCATGAGCTTCTGAACCGATGGCGTGCCGCAGGAAAGCTGCGGCACGCCGGCTTTAACGATTTCGTAACTCTTCCTTCACAAAGGCGCGCCGTCCGGCGTCGCCTGCAATCTTTCTGTAACAGAGCGCCGGTATAAAACCGGTCATCGACCGCACGACGGGATCGTCGATCCGGTGCGGCGGCGACTCATTCACTACCGGAGTTCACATCGTGAAGAACATGCTGATTGCCACCGCAGTCACGGCAGCGCTGTTGCAGTTGCCGGTGGGCGCGTTCGCGGCCAGCGCGGACGAACTGGGCCAGATCCGCGAGCAGCTGCAGAGCCTCATGCAGCGCGTCGACAAGCTCGAACAGGAGAACACCGAACTCAAGGCCGAGAACGAAACCCTCAAGGCCCAGGATGATTATCTGAAGGCGGAAACCAAGGGCCTGCGCAAGGACACGGCAACGCTGGCGTCGGACGCGGGCAAGGTGAAGGGCGCCGATTGGGCGGGTCGCATCACGGCGAAGGGCGACCTGCGCTATCGCTATGAATGGATCGAAGATCCCACACGCAAGGGCGTGGTCGCCGGGCTGCAGGGGTTCAACGATGAACAGCAGAGCCGGCACCGTATCCGCGCGCGTCTGGGTTTCGACGCCAAGATCACCGATACGCTACTCGTCGGCCTGCAGGTGGCGACCGGCGGCGATGATCCGCGTTCCTCGAACCAGACGCTCGGCGGCACCAATTCACGCAAGGCCATCGGTTTCGATCTCGCCTATTTCGACTGGAAGTTCGCGACCTGGGGCGATCTGATCGGCGGCAAGATGAAGTATCCGTTCTATCGTCCGGGCCAGAGCCTGTTCTACGACGGCGACGTCAATCCCGAAGGCTTGGCGATGCAGTTCAATCGCGGCATGTTCTTCGGCAGCGCCTGGGGCTTCCTGATCGACGAGCGCAACAATGCTGCGCGTTCTGCCACGAGCAGTTCGACACCGCCGACCACGACGCTGACCAACTGCATCGCCGATGCCGGCCGCACCTGCACCAAGGATGTCTACTCGCTGGGTGCGCAGTTCGGTGCGCGCTTCCCGGTCGGCGAATCGACGCTGGTGGCTGCCGTCGGCTATTCGGACCTGAAGAATGGCCAGGGGCAGCGCCCGTTCTACAACGCCAATGCCAACGGCAACACGCTGACCGGGCCGTTCAGCGGCCTGGCCTACGACTTCAACATCGTCGAGGGCCTGCTGGAATTCAACACCCAGATCGGCCTGCTGCCGTTGCAGGTGTGGGGCAACTACGCACAGAACGAAGACCCGGATGACATGAACACGGCCTGGGCGGCCGGCGTGCTGTTCGGCAAGGCCAGCAACTATCGAACCTGGGAAGCGGGTGTGGCTTACCAGTCGATCGGCAAGGACGCGCTCTTCGGTCAAGTCGTCGATTCGGACTTCGGCGACGGCACGACGGACACCGAAGGCTGGGTCTTCCGCGCCGGCTACGCGCCGGTGAAGAACGTGACGCTCAATGCAACGTACTTCCTCAACGAGCGTTTCGTCGACGTGCCGGTCAACGCCGTCTACGGCAGCAAGACGGACTACGATCGGCTGCAGGTCGATTTCAATCTGAAGTTCTGATCCGCGCCGCAGCGGCCCCCTCCCTGACCCTCCCCCGCGAGCGGGGGAGGGGAACAGAAAGCCGTGCGCTTGCGGCCGCAACCTGTCGCGGGGTATACAGCCTGCAATCGCTCATACCGGTCGTGTCATGGAAAAAGCCGATCTCTCGCATCACATCCTCAGTCGTTACAACGACGATCTCGAACGCGTCCGTACCAACGTCCTGCAGATGGGCGGCCTCGTCGAAGAGCAGCTCAAGCTGGCTGTCGAAGCATTGGTCGAAGGCGACAGCCGGCTCGGCGAGCAGGTCGCGCACGGCGATGTGAAGGTCAACGCGATGGAAGTCGCGATCGACGACGACTGCAGCCGCATCCTGGCCACTCGCAGTCCGGCGGCGTCCGACCTGCGACTGATCGTCGCGGTCATCAAGACCATCACCGATCTCGAGCGCATCGGCGACGAGGCAGAAAAGATCGGTTACATCGGCTCCCGCCTGGCGGCGGTGGAGCGGCCCGCGGATCGCTATCGCGAAATCAAACACCTCGGTCGCATCGTCGGCGACATGGTGCACGAGGCGCTCGATGCCTTTGCCCGGCTGGACGCGGAAGGAGCGGTCGCGATCGCGAAGAAGGACCGGCTGGTCGACGAGGAATACGAAGCGATCCAGCGCCAGGTCATCACTTTCATGATGGAAGATCCGCGCACGATCCGTCGTGCGCTGGACGTGCTGTGGGTCGCGCGTGCGCTGGAGCGCATCGGCGATCACGCCAAGAACGTCTGCGAGTACGTCGTGTACATGGTGTATGGCAAGGACATCCGCCATGTCTCGCTGGAAGACGTCGAGAAGCAGATACAGACGCGCACCCAGCGCGGCACGGGAGATCCGGCGGCGAGTCGTTGAGGTCTCCAATCTCTTCCTGTGGGGCCGGCTTCAGCCGGCCTCTGACTGTAGGTCAGGCTTCAGCCTGACAGTTTTAGGCCGGCTGAAGCCGGCCCCACAGCAAGAGAAGATCAGCAGACTCCATTCGTGATCTGGCCGACCCGCGCCCGATCCCGATAGACTGCCGCGATGAAATCGCTGCCAGTCTCCCGTCGCGTCGGCAACACCCTGGGCTTTCTTTTCTGCGCGTGCCTGATGGGCTATGCGCTCTATGCCCAGCACGTGCTCGGCCTCGAACCCTGTCCGCTGTGCATTTTCCAGCGCGTCGCCGTCATCAGTGTCGGCGTGCTGTTCCTGATCGCTGCCTTGCACAACCCGGGACGAACCGGTGCGCGCTGGTACGGCGGCCTGCTGCTGTTCGCGGTGCTCGCAGGCAGCCTGATCTGCATCCGCCACATCTGGATTCAGGCGCAACCGCCCGGCACGGTCGCCGCCTGCGGGGCGAGTCTCGACTATCTGCTGGACATCATGCCGGTCACCGAGGTCATCACGAAGGTACTGACGGGCTCCGGCGAATGCGGCAAGGTCGACTGGACGCTGCTCGGCCTGTCGATGCCGTGGTGGGTGCTGTTTGCGCTGCTCGCCGC
>NZ_DAINNK010000137.1:0-6564 GCF_036735925.1 Povalibacter sp. | reverse complement strand
AGCCTGACATCCCCGGAGGCCGGCTGAAGCCGGCCCCACAGTAGGAGGGCCCCCTCCCTAACCCTCCCCCGCTTCGCGGAGGAGGGGATCAGACGACGGGCCTGCCTATCTCGCCAACGTCCTCACCGCCCGCGCCGCTGCCGACGCCCGATTCTCCACGCCCAGTTTCACGAACACCTGTTCCAGGTGTTTGTTCACCGTCCGCGGACTGATCGTCAGGATCTCGCCGATCTCGCGGTTCGATTTGCCGCGGCTGATCCACAGCAGGACTTCGGATTCGCGCGACGTCAGCGACAGCGACTTCTGCAGCACCTGTTCCTCGTTGCCGGTCATCACCTCGGTGAGCCGGAACAGCAGTTCGTCGGGACCGAGTGCGCTCAGCATGGTGATTTCGATCCGGCGGCTGCCGATCTCCAGTGTCGAACGGGAGGCGCTGCGATTCGCGTCCTGGCGCGGCTGGATGAACTGTTCGATCAGCGCCGTCGGCAGACTGGCGGCGGTTTCGCTCTGCGCGGGAAACAGTTCGGCGAGCAGTTCGCGCGCCTTCGGCGTGCACCACAGGATGCGGCCGCTGCGATCGGTGGAGAGCAGGAAGCGGCCCGTGGCGTCGAGCGCGACATGCGTCCCATGCGCGACGCGGGCATTGGTGAGATGGACGCGGATGCGCGCCAGCAGTTCGTCGACGACGATCGGCTTGGTCACGTAGTCGACGCCGCCGGCCGCAAGCCCTTCGACGACGTGCTCGGTCTGGCTCAGACCCGTCATGAAGACCACGGGCAGATGCGCCAGCAGCTTGTCGCGCTTGAGCCGGCGGCAGGCTTCGAAGCCGCCCATGCCGGGCATGACGGCATCCATCAGCACCAGATCCGGCGTGATCTGGTCGACCAGGTCGAGCGCGCCTTCGCCGTCGGTGGCGATGAGCACCGTGTAGCCGGCGTGATCGAGCGTGTCGGTCAGAAAGCCGAGCGTTTCGGGCGTGTCGTCGACGACCAGGATGGTGTCGCGACGCAGGGCTTCGCTAGCCATGATTTCGCATTTCCTCCACGACGCGCATGTAGCGCTTGAGATTGAAGCTCACGATCAGCGTGCGCAGATGCGTCGCGACGGGCTTGTTGGCGGCGTCTTCTTCTTCCATCTGGCGCAGCTTCGCCTGGATGCCGCGCACGTGGCCGATGCGGCCGAGCTGGTACAGATCGTCCAGGTGATGTCGCGACTGCGCGGGCAGCAACGTGCTGTTGTCCGTTGCTGCGGTTGTCGCTGGTTTCTCGTAGACCCAGTGCAGTCCGAGCACCGTGCCGATGCAGTCCAGCAGCGCCTGCATGTCGATCGGCTTCATGACGAAGGCATCGTGCGAGGAATCTTCGCCGCCGCCCGGATGAAACTCGTGCGCGTTGGCCGACACCATCACGATGCGCGTTGCCTGCTGCGTGGCGCGCAGTTGCGCGGCGATCTGCCAGCCGGTCATGTCGGGCAGCGAGATGTCGACCAGCGCCAGGTTCGGGCGGTGTTCAGCCGCGAGCGCAAAGCCCGTGGCGCCGTCGGAGGCAATCAGCAGACGGAAGCGCAGCGGCTGCAGCAGGCTGCGCATGATCTCGATGTGCTGCGGATCGTCGTCGATCAGCAGCAGCGTGAGCTGCGGGCCGTCGTGATCGCACACGATGCCGGGATGCGCCTGCTCGGGCTGTTCGTGCATGACTTCCGACAGCAGCAGCCGGACGGTGAACGTGGTTCCCTGGCCGACCGTGCTGCGCGGAATGATCTCGCCGCCCATGATCTGGGTGAGCAGCTTGGTGATCGTGAGTCCGAGACCGGTGCCGGGAATCGAACGCACGTCGGGCGTGCGGCCGCGCTCGAACGGCTCGAAGACGCGATCGATGTCTTCCGGCGGAATGCCCACGCCCGTATCGGCGATCTCGAATTCGGCCACCTGGTTGCGATAGCGCACCGTGAGGCTCGCGTGGCCGCGCTCGGTGTACTTGATGGCATTCGACAGCAGGTTGATGAGGATCTGGCGCAGCCGCTTCTGGTCCGTGAAGACGTGCAGCGGCAGATGCGGCGGCCGTTGATAGCGGAAATCGATGCCTTTGGTGGCCGCCTGCAGCTTGAACATGTCGACGATCTGGTCGAGGAATTCCACGAGCTGCACCTTGTCGCGGTTCAGGCGCAGCATGCCGTTCTCGATCTTGGAGACGTCGAGCAGGCCATCGATGAGGTTGGTCAGATGTTCGGCGCTGCGCCGGATCACGCGCACGGCGTTGTCCGACGGGCCGGCGATGCCGCGTTCCAGCAACTGCGCGTAGCCGAAGATCGAGTTGAGCGGCGTGCGGATCTCGTGACTGACGCCGACGATGTAGCGCGTCTTGGCGAGATTCGCGGCCTCGGCCACTTCCTTGGCCCGCTGCAGCGCCGCGTCGGTGCGTTTGTGGGCTTCGATCTCGTCCATCAACATCGTGGTCTGTCGCGCCGATTCGGTTTCGGCGGCGCGCCGGCTCTCGTGCGCCAGCACGATGATCCAGGAGGCGATGCCGGACAGCACCAGCAGACTCAGGAACACGACCCACAGCGTCGTGCCGATGATTTCCTGCTCCGCCGGCGTGCGGCCCGACTGGTGATAGATCAGCGACAGCAACATGCCGATGGCCAGCATCGACAGCAGCATCAGCCCGACGAACTGCCCGGCCCGCGTATTGAAGGCCGCGGCTGCGCGCGCCGGCAGCACGGCGGCGAGGAAGTTGCGCAGCTGCTCGGTGAAGCGGCTGTCCGTCTTGCACAGGTCGCGGCAGCGCGCTTCGAGCGTGCAGCACAGCGAACAGATCGGGCCGGAGTAGGCGGGGCACATCGCCACGTCGGCGCGTTCGAAGGTGTTTTCGCAGATCGTGCAGCGCAGTTCGGCGCCCTGCGGCAATCCGGAAGGCGAGCGCGCGATGTAGTAGCGACCCCGGGTCGCCCACGCGATCAGCGGCGCGGCGATGAAGGCGCTGAAGAGGGCGATGAACGGCGAGAGGATCTGCGCCACCTTGCCGAAGGTGCCGATGAAGGCGAGTGTCGACAGCACCACCGAGATCAGCAGCGCACCGACGCCGACCGGATTGATGTCGTACAGATGCGCGCGCTTGAACTCGATGTGCTTCGGGCTGAAACCCAGCGGCTTGTTGATGACGAGGTCCGCCGTCAGCGCGCCGATCCAGCCCGCCGCGAAGTTCGCGTAGATCAGCAGGATGCTCTCGATCACGCTGAAGATGCCGGTCTGCATCAGCAGCAGCGCCACCAGCACGTTGAACACCAGCCACACGACGCGGCCGGGATGGCTGTGGGTCAGCCGCGAAAAGAAATTCGACCAGGCGATCGAGCCGGCGTAGGCGTTCGTCACATTGATCTTGAGTTGGCAGACGATGACGAAGATGCCCATCAGGATCAGCGCGAAGGTCGGCGACTGCACGGTCTCGCGGAAGGCGAGGAAGTACATCTCCGTCGGTTCGTCGGCCTGTTCGGCCGGAATGCCGTGCTTCAGGGCAAGGAAGGCCAGGAATGAACCGGCGATCAGCTTGAACGCGCCCATCAGGATCCAGCCCGGACCCGTCGTCAGCAGCGCCGTCCACCAGCCGACGCGGTTCTCCTTCGTGCGCTTCGGCATGAAGCGCAGGTAGTCGACCTGTTCGCCGATCTGCGGCAGCAGCGACAGCAGCACGGACGCGGCCATGCCGAACAGCAGGAAGTCGACGGAGCCGTTCGCATTGCCTTCGCGGCCCGTGAAACTGGTCCAGTTGCCCACGTCGTCCGGGTAGTTCCACGCCAGGTAGATGAGCGGCAGGAACTGCAGGATCAGCCAGACCGGCTGCGTCACGATCTGCATCTTGCTGATGAGGCTGATGCCGTAGATCGCGATCGGTATCACCACCAGCGAACTGATGATGTGCGCCACCCACAGCGGCATGTCGAACAACATCGCCAGCGCCATCGACAGGATGCTGGCCTCGAACGCGAACAGCAGGAACGTGAACGAGGCGTAGATCAGCGAGGTGATCGTCGAGCCCATGTAGCCGAAGCCGGCGCCGCGCGTCAGCAGATCGAGATCGACGCCTTCCTTCGCCGCGTAGTAGGCGATGGGCAGGCCGATGAGGAACATGAGAATCGAGAATGCCGCGATGGCCCAGACGGTGTTCGAGAATCCGTAGGCGAGCGTGAGACCGCCGCCGATGGCCTCGCAGGCGAGAAAGGCGATGGGACCGAGCGCCGTGTTGCCGACACTGAACGTCGACTTGCGCGCGCGATCCGCCGTGTAGCGCAGCGCATAGTCTTCGAGCGTCTGGCTGGCAACCCACTGGTTGTACTGCCGCCGCTCGCGAACGATTCGTTGTTTGGCCGTCATTCGAGTGTTGGTGTCGTTCGCGATGCCGGTCCTGGCCGGTCCGCTTGTACTTCTCTCCCCATCGATCCGCTGAGCAAGCGATGTGCCAGCGAAGCAGGGCGCTCGCTTCCTTGAGTCGTCGTCGTCGGTTGCGGTCTTCCGGTGCAGTCCGTTTGCGGTCTGCACTCTATTGGATCAACTGCAGCCACGCATCTTTCCGCCTACGTCAAATGACGCAGGGGGGTACGTCAAACGCCCCGTACCGGCGGACGAGGCCGGTCCGTAGCTTCCTGACGCACAGATTCCTGGCCCGAGTCGAACGCTCGCAACAAATCACCAAAGGAAGCACCGTTCATGCGTCACCAATCCAACACTTTCAATTTCAGACCGGAGGCGGCGGCGATTGCGCTCGGTGCCGCGCTGCTGGCATCGCCGCTCGTCAGCGTGCGTGCGGCGGATATCAATCTGCCGCCCGTTTCCGTAGGCGCCGGCGTGCGGACCAGTTTCAGCAGTACGGACTTCGATGCGTCTGACGAGACCATCGATGACTTCGCGCTCAACAGCGCGCGCATCTACATCAGCGGCAAGGCGACCGACTACCTCAGCTTGATGTTCAACACCGAGTACAACTCGGACGACGAAGAGATCCGCGTCATCGATGCGGTCGCGCAGTTCTCGTTTTCGGACAAGTTCAATGTCTGGGCCGGACGGTTCCTGCCGCCCAGCGATCGCGCGAACCTCTATGGTCCTTACTACGCCAGCCACTGGGGTGTGTATCGGGACGGCGTGCAGGACGGCTACCCGTTCGAGACCGAAGGACGCGCGGATGGACTCATGTACTGGGGCCAGTTCGGCATCGCAAAGGTGTCGGTCGGCGCCTTCGATATCGCGAACGCCATCGATGAACCCACCACGGGTTCGTCGGATGTGCTCTGGGCCGGCCGCGTGCAACTCGATTTCTGGGACGCAGAAGCGGGCTACTACCTGAACGGCACGTACTACGGCGCGAAGGATCTACTGGCGGTCGGCTTCGCGGGTCAGACGGCGAGCGGCGACAACGCCTACACCGTGGACTTCCTGATGGAAAAGAAAGTCGGCAACGGCGGCGCATTCACCATCGAAGCGCAGTACGGCGTGTACGACGGGCTCGGCGGTTATCCCTCACCGAACGGCTTCGCCTACGAAAAGGAAGACGGCTACTACGTGCTCGGCGCGTACCTCTTCGCGCCGGTCGTCGGCATCGGCAAGTTCCAGGCGCTCGCCAAGTACGGCAAAGCGACCTACGAGTACGACGCCTTCGACGACGTCGACCAGAAGACGCTGGAGCTGAACGTCAACTACATCATCAAGGACTTCAACGCCCGCATCAGCCTGTTCTACATCGACCAGAGCTTCGATCCCGATACCGGCGGCGACTACAGCCAGATCGGCCTCGGTCTGCAGGTGCAGATTTGAAAATGGCCGGCTGAAGCCTCAATGGCACTGACTTAAGGATTTGCTCTGCCTGTGGGGGCCGGCTTTAGCCGGCCTTTTTCAGAGTCAGGCTAAAGCCTGACCTACAGAGGAAACAGATTGCACGGCCTAAGTCAGTGCCATTGGGCTGAAGCCGGCCCCACAGACGAAAGAGACTCAATCAAACGACGAGGACTCGACATGAATCATCAACGCAAACTCAGCGGCCTGGCGACACTCGCCGCCGCCGTCTCACTCATCGCCGTGAGCGCCGCGAACGCCGCCGACACCATCAAGGTCGGCGTGCTGCACTCGCTCTCCGGCACCATGGCCATTTCCGAAACCACGCTCAAGGACACCGTCCTGATGCTCATCGACGAGCAGAACAAGAAGGGCGGCGTGCTGGGCAAGAAGCTCGAAGCCGTCGTCGTCGACCCGGCGTCCAACTGGCCGCTGTTCGCCGAGAAGGCGGAGCAGCTGCTGGTCAAGGACAAGGTCTCGGTCGTGTTCGGCTGCTGGACTTCGGTATCGCGCAAGTCGGTGCTGCCAGTGTTCGAGAAGAACAACGGCCTGCTGTTCTATCCGGTGCAGTACGAAGGCGAGGAATCGTCGAAGAACGTCTTCTACACCGGCGCCGCGCCGAACCAGCAGGCGATTCCTGCCGTCGACTACCTGATGAAGGACATCGGCGTGAAGCGCTGGGTGCTGGCGGGCACCGACTACGTCTATCCGCGCACGACCAACAAGATCCTCGAGGCCTACCT
>NZ_DAINNK010000136.1:0-6729 GCF_036735925.1 Povalibacter sp. | reverse complement strand
CGCCGTATCCGTGGGGAATCCTGAAGAATCGGAGTTTCACACGGAGATCACGGAGGCCACGGAGGTCGGAAGAAGAGGATTTTCCACGGGGGACACGGGGAACACGGGGTCTCGGAACAGAAAATCTCTTCTTGTCCCCGTGCTCCCCGTGTCCCCCGTGGAAACTCCTCCTTCTTCTTTGCCTTGAACTCCGTGGTCTCCGTGATCTCCGTGTGAAACTCCAACTCTTCTCTTCAGCGCAACAACCGGAAGAGCCGCTGGCCCGCAGTGACGAACACCGCGCTGCGGCCGGCCCAGCGCAGCAGGCGGCGCGGACCGACGAGCGCCAGCAGCGCCATGCCGCCGCCGAGCAGCAGGGGACGCGTTGCGTAGCGGCGGACGAGGTTGATGCCGCGGTCCACCGATCCCAGTCGCGATTCGACGTTGTCGACGATGTGCGCGAGTTCCTCGCGCTGCAGGGCGCAGTGCGCGCGCAGCGCGGTGCGTCGCTGGCTCAGCGTGAGGGTGCGTTCGCTCACAGGCGTGCCCGCAGCTGATCGCGGTCCTTGGCCAGTTCCGCGAGCGTCGCATCCAGCATCGGCGGCTTCGCCTTGAGCCGGCGCATGAGCATGATGCCGCCGATCGCGGCGATCAGCAGGAAGGCGCCGGTCATGAGGAGGGCCGCGAGAATCCGGTGCGTGTCCCAGAACGCGAAGATGATGGTCAGCGCGCCGAGGAACAGCGCCATCATCGCGGCGAACAACGCGATGAACGACCAGATCAGCAGCTGCGCGACTTCCTGGACTTCTTCCTGGATCTCGGTCGTCAGCAGCTGCAGACGCGTGTGCGCGATCGCGACCAGCGTGGCAACGAAGTTGCTCAGGGACTGGAACAGTCCCGTGACCGGGGCCGGATCGCGATCGTGCGGAGCGTCATCCATGCGTGCGGCGTCCCGTCAGAACCATCTTCATCGACGGCTGATCAGGATGCCGAGCACCAGGCCGATGCCCGCGGCAATGCCCACCGACTGCCAGGGGTTGTCGCGAACGTATTCTTCGGTGGCATCCGCCAGCTCGCGCGCGCGACGCAACGCCTCCTCTTCGACTTCGGAGAGGCGTACCCGCGCCTGACGAAGCGATTCCTCGGCACGGGCGCGTACTTCCTGGATCTTCTCGCCGGTCTGGGCCGAGGTCGCGCGCAGCAGGGCTTCGGCGTCATTCATGACGGTCTTCAGGTCTTCGACCAATCGATCTGTAGTGACTTCGCTGCTCATTGTGGATCCTCGGCTCCGTTTCCTGGTTCGTGACACCCGGCTCGATCGGCCACGCCCCTGGGTGTGTGAGCGGCCCGACCTGGTGACTGGCCTCGATGGCATGGCATGGTATTCCGCGGCTGTAAAACTCAGCAACCCGGGAGAAGGCATCAAAGGTCCACGATTAACTCGGTAGTTGCCGCAGTGTTAGCATGGCCGCGCCCGCCGTTCTTCAAGTCATCCCCTGGCCGGAGTATCCCCAATGGAGTTGTCGCACGAGGCGAACGACCGCGACCGCTTCTATCGACGCACCTTCGTGCTCGTCACCTGCGTGGTGCTGGCGCTCGCGCTGTTCAGGATCCTCACACCGTTCCTCGGCCCGATGCTGTGGGCGGCGTTCCTGGCATTCCTGCTGTATCCATTGCACCTGCGGCTGACACGGCTGCTGCGCAACCGCCCGCAGGCCTCGGCGCTGCTGCTCACCTTCGCCGTGCTGATCCTGTTCCTCGGTCCGTTGGGCGCCATGGCCGCCGCCTTTGCGGCGCAGGTGGGCGACCTGGTCAGACACGGACAGGAGCTGCTCGCGAATCGGACTTCCTCCAACGGCTTCGACCTCGCGAGTGTTCCCTGGCCCTGGGCGCAGGACCTGCTCGCCCGGCTCGAATCCCTGTTCGACATCGATGCCACGCAGATCGGCAACTGGCTGCGGCAGGGCGCGAACGAGGTGCTGCACTGGCTGGCGTCCATGGGCGGGCGCGTATTCCTCGGCGCCATCGGCACCGTGGTCGGCTTCGTGCTGATGCTGTTCCTGCTGTTCTTTTTCGTCCGCGACGGCCGCGACTTCCTCGCCACCGCACGCGAACTGATTCCGATGGAGGAAGAACAGAAGTCGCGCCTGTTCGATCACCTCGCCGCGGTGACGCGGGCGATGGTGCTCGGCACGGGACTGACGGCGCTGATCCAGGGCACGCTCGTCGGCATCGCCTTCCTCATCGTCGGCCTGCCCTCGCCGCTGGTGTTCGCGGTCATCGCGGTGCTCGCCTCGCTGCTGCCTTTCGGCGGTACGGCGCTGGTATGGGTGCCTGCAGCGCTCGTGCTCGCAGCGCAGGGACGCTGGGGCGCGACGATCTTCATGGTGATCTGGGGCGCACTGCTGGTCTCGCTGGTCGACAACGTCGTGCGGCCGATGCTGGTCTCGGGCCGCGCGAATGTCGGCACGCTCACCGTGTTCATCGGCGTACTCGGCGGCCTCGCCGCGTTCGGCGCGATCGGCCTGTTCCTCGGGCCCGTCGTGCTGGCGCTGATCATTGCGCTGCTGCGGCTGTTCGTCGAAGTGCGGCGGGCCGAAACCGTCGTCGTTGCGCCGGCGGTCGCGGCGCCCGTCGCTGCAGCGCCCACGGCACCGCAGCCGCCGTCCACGCCGAGCGCCGAATGAACGATCCCCTGCGCATCGCCACGCGCGAAAGCCGGCTGGCCCTGTGGCAAGCCGAACATGTCGCCGCACTATTGCGCGAGCGTCATCCCGAGGTGCCGGTCGTACTGGTGCCGATGACCACGCAGGGCGATCGCGTACTCGATCGTCCGCTGGCGCAGGTCGGCGGCAAAGGACTCTTCATCAAGGAACTGGAACTGGCCATCGCCGAGGACCGCGCCGACATCGCCGTGCACTCGATGAAGGACGTGCCGAGCGAACTGCCGCCCGGCATGACGCTGTCGGCGATGCTCGCCCGCGCCGATGCGCGCGATGCGTTCGTGTCGCAGCGCTTTGCGGATTGCGCGTCGTTGCCGCACGGTGCGCGCGTCGGGACCTCCAGCCTGCGACGCCAGTGCCAGCTCAAGGCGCTGCGACCCGATCTGGAAATCCTGCCGCTGCGCGGCAATGTCGACACGCGCCTGCGCAAGCTCGACGAAGGCCACTACGACGCCATCATCCTCGCCGCCGCCGGCCTGACGCGGCTCGGCTATACGCAGCGCATCCGCCAGTACATCGATTTCGAACATTCGCTGCCCGCGGTCGGCCAGGGCATCGTCGGCATCGAATGCCGCATCGACGATGAACGCAGCGTGCGGCTCACGGGCGTTCTCGACGATCCCGTCTCGCGCCGGTGCTGCGAAGCGGAGCGCGCCTTCGCGCTGCGCTTGCAGGGCAGCTGCCAGTCGCCGATCGCCGGCTACGCGGAGCTGCAGGGCAATACAGTGACGCTGCGCGGTGTCGTCGGTTCGGAAGACGGCCGCACGATCTATCGCGGCAGCCGCAAGGGCACGTCGCCGCAGGCCGTCGGCGTGGAACTCGCCGATCAGTTGCTGGGCGCCGGCGCCGATGCGCTGCTCTTGCAGCAGCGTGCACAGCAGGCAGCCCACGGAGCGACGCCTTGATTCCCTTCGTCATCCCGCCACTCACCGGCCTGTCCGTGCTCGTGACGCGGCCGCTGCCGCAAGCCGACGCTCTGGCAACGACCCTGCGCACGAAGGGCGCCGAGGCCGTCGTTCTGCCGGCCATCGAGATCCGCCCGCGGGTCACGGCGCAAACGGGCGAATACGATCTGGTGGTCTTCGTCAGCGTCAACGCGGTCGAACATGGCGCGCGCAGCATCGTGCGCTCGGCAACCACGCGGGTCGCTGCCATCGGCAAGGCGACTGCCGCGGCACTGACGGGCATCGAATGGCCTGTCCATGTCGTTCCCGACCGCGGCTTCACCAGCGAATCGCTGCTCGCGCATCCGGATCTCGCGATCCAGGCCGGCGCGCGCGTGCTGATCGTGCGCGGCAGCGGCGGACGCGACGTGCTGCAGCAGACTTTCGTGGCTCAAGGCCTGTCCGTCGATCTGCTCGACGCCTACGAGCGCATCCTGCCGCAGATCGATGCAGCGCATCGCGATCGGCTCGAAGCAGACTGGACGGCGGGCGAGATCCAGGTCGCCACTGCGACCAGCGTGGAAACACTGTCCAATCTGCTCGCATTGCTCGGCACAGCGGGCCGCGAATGCCTGCTGCGCGCACCGCTCATCGTGCCGAGCCCGCGGGTTCGCGAAGCCGCGCAACAGCTGGGATTGCGCGGCGAATGCGTGGTCGCCGGTGGCGCCGACGACGCATCCATCCTCGGTGCGCTGGCGTACTGGCACGCGCGCGCACGCGCCGCGGCCTGAGTCATCCCTGTCCGCACACCGCATTTGGCGGGTGCGGAACGGACTGCCATACTTGCCGCGCTTCGCCCGCCGCTCGATGTGTCATGGCCGATACGCATCCCGACAGCATTCCCCCGCTCCCGACCTCGCCCGTCGTTCATCGACGCGCGCACACCTATAGTCGACTGACGACGGCCATTGCCGTCCTGGCGCTGGCCACCGGCGCGTATGCGTTGTGGCGTCTCGACAGCACCCGCGACCGCGTCGACCAGCTCACGCAGCAACTGACGCAGGCGAGCACGCAGCGCGACGTGCTGCAGTCGGAGATCCGCACCCTCACCGAACGCGAACAGACGGCGCGGCAGTCGCTGGAGCAGCGGCTGGATGCATTGAAGGAAGCGCCGCGGCAACTGCAGGAATTCGCATCCGCGCTCGAAGAACTGCAGGGTCGCGCCGAAGGTCCGGAACGCGCCTGGTCGCGCGCCGAAGCGATGTTCCTGATGCAGCTCGCGCAGCAGCGCCTCGCGCTCGATCGCGACATCGACACCGCGATCGCCGCACTCGAAGCGGCGGATTCCCGATTGGCATCGTTGCGCGATCCCGCAGTCGCCACCGTGCGCCAGCAACTCGCACGCGAGATCCAGGCGCTGCGCGCTGCCGTGCGTCCGGATCTGGCCGGCATCATGGCGCGCCTCGCCAATGCCGAGGAACAGGCTGCGAACGCGGCGGTGCTCGGCATCATCGCCATCGAACGCACCACGCCACTGACGCAATTGCCCGAAGGCGTGTTCGCGCGCGCCTGGGCGGTCGCGCGCAATGCCGTCGCCGGTCTCGTGACCGTGCGCAAGATCGACTCGCGCGGCGGCAACGTCGTGACGCTCGAGGAGCAGGCGCTGCGGCGCCAGCATCTGCAGCTGCTGCTGTATTCGGCGCGCGCGGCCGTGGTACGTCACGACAGCACCGCCTATCGCAGCGCGCTCGCCGGCGCACGGCAGTGGCTCGGCGAATTCTTCGATCTCACCGATCCGCAGGCCGCGGCGCTGGCGCGCGAAGTCCAGGCGCTCGAACCCGTCAACATCGATCCGCCGCTGCCCGACGTCACGAAGTCGTCGCAGACGCTGCAGCGGCTGATGCCGGCGCGGCGCGGTCCCGAATGAAGACCGGGCTGTACATCGCGGCGGCCCTGATCGGCGGCGCGCTGTTCGCGCACCTGCTGCTCGCCGATCCGGGCTATGTCGCCATCCGTTTCGCCGGCCGTCTCATCGAGATGTCGGCGATCACGTTCGCGCTGCTGGTCGTCGGCGCGTACTTCCTCGTGCGCTGGATCCTCAAGCTGCTTCATGCGCGCCAGCTATGGCGCGAAGCGCAGCTGCAACGCCGCCAGGATCGCGCCCGGCGCAGTCTTGCGCGCGGCCTGCTGGAAATGTCGGAAGGCGAATGGCTGGCGTCGGAACAGACGCTTACGGGCTCGGCTCACGAGGCGGAGTCGCCCGCGGCTCATTACCTGGTCGCCGCGCGTGCCGCCGATCTGCAGGGCGCCACGCAACGCCGCGATGAACTGATCGCCAAGGCGCTGGAAGTCTCCGGCGACAAGCGCGCGCCCGCGCTGATCATGCAGGCGGAGATGCACCTCAAGCACAAGCAACTCCAGGCCGCGCTGGAGGCGCTGAATCAGCTCGCCGCCAGCGGCGAGAACAACACGCGCGCCATGATCCTGACGGCGCGCATCCTGCGACAGACGGGCGACTGGGAAAAACTGCAGGAACTGGAACCGCGCCTGCGCGCGACACGCGGCATCACCACGGCGTTCATCGACGAGACCGTGGCGCAGATCTATCTGGATCGCCTGCAGGCGGCCGCCAGGAGCGACGATGAAAAGGCGCTGGCACAGACATGGAAGGAGCTGCCCAGGACCCTCGCGCAGCGGCCCGAGATCGTCGTGGCCTATGCGCGTGCCGCCATGGCCTGCGATCAGGACGAACTCGCCGAAGCCGAGCTGCGCCGCTTCCTCGGCAAGCAGTGGGATGAGTCCGCCGTGCTGGTCTACGGCGAACTCGACAGCGACGAACCGCTGGTGACGCTGGAGCATGCCGAGCGCTGGCTGCCCGAACACAGCGAGGATTCGGCGCTGCTGCTGACGTGCGCGCGGCAATCGATTCGAGCCGAGCTCTACGGCAAGGCACGCAGCTACCTGGAAACCAGCATCGCCATCCGGCCGCGGCTCGAAGCCTGGCAGTTGCTGGCGACCCTGTTCGAACAACTGGGCGAACGCGATCGTGCCGTCAAGGCACTCAATGACGCGCTGACGCACGCCGTGGGCCGCAAGGCGCCGCTGCCGAAGATCCGCGCGCGGCGCTGGCTCGACCGGCGGCA
>NZ_DAINNK010000135.1:0-7250 GCF_036735925.1 Povalibacter sp. | reverse complement strand
TTCAGAGTCAGGCTGAAGCCTGACCTACAGAAACCCCCGTCCCCCGCTGCGCGGAGGAAGGGACGCATCATTCAGTCTCATCTCTACGACGGTCGTGATCGTCCGCACAAAATCGTTGCCTTCTCACAATGATCTATTGTGTAATCACAACGATCCGTCATGTAATACCCACATGAGCTTACACAACCGAATCGCCGTTCTTCGCGCGGAGCGCAGCATGTCCCGCCGTCAACTGGCCGAGGCGGTCGGGGTCAACCCTCAGACCATCGGCTATCTCGAACGCGGCGACTACAAGCCAAGCCTGGAGCTGGCCCTGAAGATCGCGCGTCATTTCGGAGTGGCTGTCGAGATGATTTTCTCGCTGGATCGCTTTGCCATCATGACATTCGGACGCACGGGAGAAGGTGAATGAAGCGTAGTCACCAGGGCATGCTGTCGAGACTGAATGACACGCTGCGATGGATGGACAACACCGTGCGGTGGACCGGATTCCCCGCCCGGGTTGCCGATGACATGTCCGATGATCCATTGGTCGATCGCAATCACCGGCCGCTACGCTGGTTCCCGATTTTCTATATCGCTGTCTCGTGCGTCTTACTCGTTCTTCCCTTGATCTGGCTGCTGAAGCTGGACCACGTCCGGCCGGGCGCCATCGTCGCCAGCATGACGGCAATGGTGATCTGCCTCATGACAGGCGCTGTGTCCATCCATACGAGCGGGCCGTTGGGAAAACCGTCTCGCGAAGATGATGAACGCGAGGCGACGCTGAGAAAGGACTCCTTCCTTTTTTGCCTTGGCCTGCTCGCCGCGCTCAATTGCCTGGGCCAGCCCAGCCTCCTGATCCTGTCTCACTGGCAGGGCTGGTCGATCGCGCAGAGTGCGATGGTGGTGTTCTGTACTCTGATGCTGAATGCCGTCCTGCTCGGAACCTTGCCGACCCTCTACGCGAGCTGGAATTTTCCGCGATTGCCGAGAGAGTGAGGGCGAGCTGCAACCGCAGCACCGCATTTCGCGCACGATCTCCTCGCGTCAACGCGTGGACACGCGTTGATTGCGCTGCTCCTGTCCGGATGCCAACATACCGCGGAATCAAAATCTGCATGCTTCGAGGGGGAGGCGATGCGCAAACGCACTCTGATTGCGTTCGTCGCGGCGGCGGTCGCGGTCATCGCAGGCCGATATCTCTGGAACTCGGGAAACACCGGGGGAAACCAGGCTGCGGACAGTCTCACGGTGGCGTTCGCCGGCGAGGCCACCGACATGGACCCGACGAAGAGCGCCGCGGGCATCGACTACTACTTCATTTCGCAGATCTTCGAAGGGCTGGTGCGCGTCGACGCGAACGGCAAATCAATCAACTGGCTGGCCGAGTCCTGGGAAGTGCTCGAAGAAGACGGCAAGCCCCTCATCGACGTGCGCATCCGGCCGAATGTGAAATTCCACAACGGCGATCCGCTGACCGCGCACGATTTCGAGTTCGCCTTCCAGCGCCAGCGCGATCCGCAGATCAGTCGTTGGTCGCACAACCAGGCCCTGGTCGAGCGGTTCGAGATCATCGACGACCTGCACTTCCGCCTGCATTTCAGCGAACCTGACGCGACGTACGTCGCCGACTATCCGGGACTGCGCCTGTGGGCGATACCGAAGCGGTACTTCGAACAGGTCGGCGAGGCAGGCTTTGCACGCGCGCCGGTCGGCACCGGTCCGTGGAAGTTCGTCTCCCGCAAGGTCAACGAGTCCCTGCAGCTGGAAGCCTTCGCGGATTACTGGAATCAGGAGCATCGCCCGCACGTCAAGCACCTGACGATCAGGATCATTCCGGAGGATCTGACACGCATCGGTGCGCTCAAGACCGGCGCGGTCGACTGGATCGACGCGGTGCCGCCGGCAATGATCAAGGACGTGCGCGACACGCCGGGCATCACGACGGCGAGCTACGTCAGTCCCAACAACCTGTTCCTGCAGTTCAACACGCACATGCCCGACTCGCCGTTCAACGATCTGCGGGTGCGCCAGGCCGCGGCGCACGCGATCGACGTCGATGCCATCATCGCCAACGTGCTGGCCGGCCAGGGCGAGCGCTACACGCAGATCGGCCGCGGCCCCAATGGCGACGACCCGGCGCTCCAGCCTTATGACTACGATCCGCAGAAGGCGCGCGCATTGCTGCGCGAGGCCGGCTATCCGAACGGCTTCGACACGCCCTGCTACAACCTGACGACGCCGCGCGAGGTCAACGTCAAGGAAGTCGGCGAGGCCATGTTCGCGTACCTGACCGCCGTCGGCATCCGCTGCAAGGTCGTCGGGCTCGAATATCAGGCGTGGCTCAACATCGGCCGCCGCGGCCGCAACGGTCCGCCGGAAATGGACGGCGTCATCAGCTGGATGTGGGGACACGGCATCAGCAACGATCCCGGCGTCGCCTGGACGGGGTACGTGCATTCGTTTCAGCCCGGCGCGGGCTTCGGCAGCTACTCGTACACGAACGATGCGCAGCTGGACGAACTCATCGAGGCGCAGCGGCGCACGTTCGATGCCGAAGAGCGCAAGGTCCTGCTGCGACGTATCGCGCGCATCAAGAACGAGCAGTTGCTCGGCGGCCTGCCGACCTACCGGCCGTACGTGACCTTCGCCTGGCGCACCGACAAGGTCTCGTTCAAGCCCTGGCCCGATGCGTTCTGGCGCAGCATGCAGGAGATCGGCCTCAAGCCGTCGGCGCAGGATCGAGCCGCGGCGGAATAAGCCGCGGCACCTCAATGTTCCTGCTCAAACGAATCCTGCAGGGCCTGCTCAGCATCGTCGGCGCGAGCATCGTCATCTTCGTCATCTCGCGGCTGTCCGGCGATCCCATCACCATGCTGCTGCCGGTGGAAGCGCCGCCGGCACTGATCGAGCAGACGCGGCGCGACATGGGGCTCGACCGCTCCTACTTCGAGCAGTACGTGATCTTCGCGCGCCATGCGATCGGCGGCGACTTCGGGCAGTCGTATCGCTGGCAGATGCCGGCGCTGGAACTGGTGATGCAGCGGCTGCCCGCGACCATCGAGCTGGCCTGCGCCGCGCTCCTGTTCAGCGTCATGATCGCCGTGCCGCTCGGCGTGCTGTCGGCGGTGCGCCGCGGCTCGTGGATCGATCGCTGCGGCAACGTGTTCGCGATGCTCGGGCAGGCGATGCCCGGATTCTGGGTGGGCCTGCTGCTCGTCTATTTTTTCGCCATACAGCTCAACTGGCTGCCGGCCTTCGGCCGCGGCACGTTCAAGCAGCTCATCATGCCGGCCATTGCGCTCGGCTGGTATCCCGTCGCGGCGCAGACGCGCGTGGTGCGCTCGGCGATGCTCGATGTGCTGGACCGGGACTACATCCGCGTCGCGCGCGGGCTCGGCGTGCCGGAGAACGTCGTGATCTGGAAATACGGGCTGCGCAACGCGCTCGTGCCGCTGATCACGATCATGGGCGTGTACTTCGCCGCGATGCTGGGCGGCGCGTTCGTCATCGAGGTGGTGTTCGCGTGGCCGGGGCTCGGACGTACCGTCGTCGAAGCGGTGTTCGCCCGCGACTTTCCGGTCGTGCAGGCCGGCGTACTGATCACGTCGATCCTGTTCGTGACCTCGAACCTGCTCGTCGATCTGAGCTATCACTACCTCGATCCGCGCATCCGCCATGGACACTGAATCGACGGTCGACGGGCTGGCCGGACCGGCGGTCAGGTATCGGCACTGGGTCGCGAACCTGCCGTGGTGGCCGCTGGCGATCCTGCTGACCGTGCTGCTCGCTGCGCTCTTCGGGCCCTGGCTGATGCCGCACGATCCGCAGCAGATGAATCTCGCCGCCGCGCTGCGTCCGCCGGCCTGGCAGGCAGGCGGCACCCTGGAATACGTCCTCGGCACCGACAATCTCGGCCGCGACATTCTGAGCCGCATCATCGCCGGGGCGCGCACGTCGGCGCTGGTCTGCGCCTATGCGATCGTGTTCTCCGGCGCGCTCGGCGCGCTCATCGGCATGACGGCGGGCTACTTCGGCCGCGCCGTGGACGCCATCATCATGCGCATCGTCGACATCCAGATGTCGATCCCATCGCTGGCGCTCGCGCTGGTGCTCGCGACCGTGCTCGATCAGGGACTGGGCACGGTCATCATCGTCATCATCGTCACGTACTGGACCTGGTACGCGCGCATCATCCGCGGCGAGATCCTGAGTCTCAAGGAACGCGATTTCGTGGCGCTGGCCAAGGTGGCGGGCTGCGGCACGCTGACGATCTTCGCGCGCCATTTCCTGCCCAACATCCTCAACACGCTGCTGGTGCTCGCCACGCTGCAGGTCGGACAGGTCATCCTGTTCGAAGCCTCGCTGTCGTTCCTCGGGCTGGGCATTCAGGCGCCGGACGTATCGTGGGGACTCATGCTCGCCGATGCCCGCGGCTACATCGCCAATGCGTGGTGGGCCATCACGCTGCCTGGCGTCGCCATCATGCTGACGTGCCTGGCGTCCAACCTGTTCGGCGACTGGATGCGCGACACGTTCGATCCCATGCGCCGGCAGGTCTGACATGACGGACACGGCGATCGACACTGCAACGGACCGGACACCCCTGCTCGCGGTCGAGGGACTGAAGACCTATCTGTATCTGCGCCGCGGCGTGGTGAAAGCCATCGACGGCGTCGATCTGCACGTCCACGCGGGCGAATCGCTCGGCATCATCGGCGAGTCCGGCAGCGGCAAGACCATGACCAGCCTGTCGATCATGCGATTGCTGCCGCAGCCCGGCGGACGCATCGTCGCCGGCAGCATCCGCCTGAACGGCGTCGATCTGCTGCAGCTGTCGGAACGCGACATGGCGGCGAACTATCGCGGCCGGCAGATTTCCATGATCTCGCAGGATCCGCTCGCCTCGCTCAATCCCGTGTTCACGATCGGCGATCAGGTCGGCGCGCCGTTTCGCTATCACGGACTCGCGAAGGACGAGGCGGACATCCGTCGCTCGGCGATCGACGTGCTGCGCCGGCTGCGCATCCCGTCGCCCGAGCGCCGGCTGGACGACTATCCGCACCAGTTCAGCGGCGGCATGCGCCAGCGCGTGGTCGCGGCCATGGCCATCGCCTGCTCGCCGCGGCTCTTGATCGCCGATGAACCGACCAGCGCGCTCGACGTGACGATCCAGGCGCAGATGCTGGATCTGCTGCGGGAGATTCAGCACAGCGCGGGGCTCGGACTGATCCTGATCACGCACGATCTCGGGGTCGCCGCCAGCGTGTGCCACCGCATCGCGGTCATGTATTCCGGCCGCATCGTCGAAACCGGCGACGTGCGCGAGATCTACGCGCGCCCGGCGCATCCCTACACGCAGGCGTTGCTGCAGTCGCTGCCGCGGCTCGGCGAAAAAAAGCGGCGCCTGTATTCGATCGCCGGCCAGCCGCCGAGCCTGCTCGACCGGCCGCGCGGCTGCGCCTTCGCCGCGCGCTGCGCGCATCGCATGCCGATCTGCGACGAGAGTCCTCCCCCCACCGTGCAGGCGGCTCCCGGCCAGAGCGCCGCCTGCTGGCTGCTGAAATCATGAGCCTCGTCGCCGTCGAACATCTGACCAAGCACTTCGCGGTGCGCGGCCCGCTCCTGTCGCGCTCGCGGGCAGCGGTGCGCGCCGTCGATGACGTCAGTTTCGAGATCGAGCGGGGTGCGACGTTCGCGCTGGTCGGCGAATCCGGCTGCGGCAAGACGACGCTCACCCGGCTGATGCTGGGACTCGAAACGCCGACCTCTGGATCGATCCGCTTCGATGGCCGCGACCTCGCGACGATGAACCGGCGCGACTGGAAGGGCTATCGCCGCCAGGCCCAGGCGGTGTTCCAGGATCCACATTCGTCGCTGAATCCGCGCCTGCGCATCGCCACGATCCTGGGCGAACCCATTCGCGCGCACGGATTGCTGAGCGGCGCGGCGCTCGAACGCCGCATCGCCGAACTGCTCGACATCGTGGGTCTGCCCGCGGGCGCGGCGCGTCTCTATCCGCACGAGTTCAGCGGCGGCCAGCGCCAGCGCATCGCCATCGCCCGCGCGCTGGCCCTGCAGCCGGCCTTCATGGTGCTGGATGAACCCGTGTCCGCGCTCGATGTGTCGATCCGCGCGCAGATCCTGAATCTGCTGGCGGACATCCAGGAACGATTCGGCCTCACGTACCTGGTGATCGCGCACGATCTCGCGCTGGTCGAACATTTCAGCGATCACGTCGCCGTCATGTATCTCGGCAATCTCGTCGAGACCGGCCCGACCGCGGAAGTCTTCGCGCGGCCGCGGCATCCCTATACGCAGGCGCTGCTGGCCGCCGTGCCGCGGCCCGATCCCGCGCACCGGGTTGCAGCCCGGCTCATCCAGGGAGAAATCGCCAGCGCGCTCGCGCCGCCGTCAGGCTGCAAATTCCATCCGCGCTGCCCGCAGGTGATGCCCGTGTGCCAGACGCAAACGCCGCTGCTGCGCGCAACGGGCGCACAACAGCGGGTGGCATGTCATCTGCCGCAGTCCGAAACGTAGCGCCTACTTTGCCTTCAGGTACTGGTCGAACCATTCGACGGCCATGCGGATCACCTTCTCGCGCTCGGTCGAATAGACCGCGTAGTGCGTGACGCCGGGCAGCATCTCCAGCTTCTTGGGTCCCTTGAGGTTTTCGTACGCCGTCTGGGCCACCGGATTGCCGCCGTACTCTTCGTTCTCGACGAGGATGATGAGCGTGGGCGCCTTCACCTTCCCCGCCTCGTCGACGGGGGCATAGCGCTCGCCCTTGTGGCCGATGGGCGAGCCGATCAGTCCGGGAATCGCCGAGGCGCGCGGCGCCGGATAGCCGACCTCGCCGCGGGCCATGCGGGTAGCCAGGTCGCGACCGGGCTGTTCCCTTCCGGCCGGCGGACGCGAAGTGAAGCCGCCGACCTGGCTCACCACCGCCTTCACGCGCGGATCATTGGCCGCGACATAGACCACGTGGCCGCCTGAGTAACTGGAACCGCGAACGCCCACCCGGCTGGCATCGACCTGCGGTTCGCCCATGATCCAGTCGAGCGCGGAAAACCAGTCCTCGGCCTGCTCGAGCGGATTGATGTATTCGCGCAGCGGCTGCACGCGGGCGGTGAAGGGATCCGCTTCGCCCGGCACGTGCAGCGGCTCCTGGTCGATCATGACGACGGGCGAGGCGCTCTCGCCCCAGCCGCGATAGTCGAACACCAGCACGAAATACCCGGCGCGAGCGATATCCACGGCATCCGTGC
>NZ_DAINNK010000134.1:0-7298 GCF_036735925.1 Povalibacter sp. | reverse complement strand
GGTGTTCGTCTGCTACATGGCGGCGGGCTATCTGCCGTTGCTCCAGTCCGGCGCCACCCAATGAATGTGATGTCCATGATCGACAAATCCGTCTATTCCGCTGAAGAGTCGCGCGATGTGAGCGTGGTCGGCGGCAAGGCTACGGCGCTCGGCCGCCTCGTCGCGCAAGGCTTCGACGTGCCGCCCTTCTTTGCCGTCAGTTCGGCGGCCGCATCCCGCATCACGAACGAGGACCTGGCTGCGGCGCTCGATGACATCGGTGCGGGGCCTTACGCGGTACGCTCGTCGGGGTGCGAGGAGGATGGTGCTGAGCATTCGCATGCTGGTCAGTTCCAGAGCCTGCTGAATGTCGATGAGGCCGACGTGCCGTCCGCCATCCGCAAGGTTTGCGAGTCGGGCGCGACGGAAACCCTCCGTTCGTATCGCACCTCGCGCGGCCTCGATCCCGATGGTGGTACGCCTGCCGTCCTCGTCCAGCGCATGGTCGATGCGCGCGCTGCCGGTGTTGCATTCTCCGCCGACCCGGTCAGCGGCCGCCGCGATCGCATGGTCATCTCTGCGATCGAAGGACTGGGAGACCGGCTGGTGTCGGGCGAGGTCGATGGCGATCATGTCGTTGTCGAAGCGGCAACGGGGCGGGTGATAGTTGCACCTGAAGGTGATGCAATCCTCTCGCAGGATGATGTCGCAGCGTTGGTCGATCTGGCGCGGCGCGTCGAACAGGCTGCCGGGTCGCCGCAGGACATCGAATGGGCGTTCGAGGGCGACCGCCTCTATCTGCTGCAGGCACGCGCCATTACGACGAGCCTGCGCGCGCCGGCCCGGCAGGATACCACCGTCACGATCTTTGACAATTCCAATATCGTCGAGAGCTACCCGGGCTTCGTCTCGCCGTTGACCTACAGCTTCGCGCAGTATGCGTATGCGCGCGTCTATCGCGCGTTTCTCGCCATCTGCGGCGTAGATGCCGATACCATCCGTGCCAACTCCGGAGCGCTCGAGAACATGCTGGGGCGCATCGACGGACGCGTCTACTACAACCTCGTCAACTGGTATCGCCTCTTGGCTCTGCTGCCAGGCTTCAGCCTTAACCGAGCTCACATGGAAACGATGATGGGTGTCGGAGAGCCACTGCCGTCCGACATCGGCGACGCTCTGGCACCGCCGCCTGCCAGGGGACTTGCTGCGTGGCGCGAGCGCGCGCGTGTCGCCCGCGTCGCGGGCACGCTCGTCTTCGAGGCCGTCCGCCTGCCACGCACGATCCGGCAGTTCTATGCACGGCTCGACAAGGCGCTCGCGACGGATGCAGCAGCCATTGACGCCATGAGCCTGAGCGCGCTCGCCGCCTATTATCGGCGCATCGAGGCAACGCTGCTCGACCGATGGGACGCGCCCCTCATCAACGACTTCCTGTGCATGATGGCGTTCGGCGGCTCGCGCAAGCTGGCGAAGCGCTGGATTGGCCCTGCGGGCCTCGAACTGCACAACGACATCATGATTGGCCAGGGTGATATCGTGTCCGCCGAGCCGCCGCAGCGCATCTCGGCGATGGGTCGAATGGTTGCCGGCAATGCCGAGCTTATCGATGCTCTGGCCGCGGGTAATCAGATTGCCATCGAGCGTGATCCTGGCCTTGCTGCTGCCATTGCCGCCTACATCGCCAAGTTCGGCGACCGCTGCACCGAGGAACTGAAGCTAGAGAGCATCACGCTCGATGCCGATCCGCGCCCACTGCTGGCCTCGATCGCGGCCTCCGCGCGCCATCCTGCAACGCCGCCGGTGCGCAGCAGCGCGGGCCTGGACCGCCTCAGTCCGCTGATGAGGGGAAAGCCGTTGCGTCGCTTCGTACTCAAGCGCGCGCTCGCCTGGGCGAAAGCCCGCGTGCGCGATCGGGAGAACCTGCGCTTCGAGCGAACGCGCATCTTCGGACAGGCACGCCGCGTGTTCCTCGCCATCGGGCGCCAGCTGCACGCAATCGATCGGCTCGATGCGCCGCGCGACGTTTTCCTTCTCACCGTGCAGGAGGTGCTGGGCGCGATCGAAGGTTTCGGGCATGATCGCGAGCTGAAAGCGCTCGTCGCGATGCGCAAGGCACAGTTCGAGGTGGAGCGCACAAGTCCCGATCCGGGCGAGCGCATTACCGTGACGGGCGCCGTCATCGCGCAATCGCGGTCGTCGATGTCTTCACAGAGGCAGGAAGTCGCCGGCAATGTGCTGCAGGGTACAGGCTGTTCGGCTGGCGTCGTCAAGGCGAAGGCGCGCGTCGTGCGAGATCCCGCCAATGAACGGCTCGGGCCCGGCGAAGTGCTCGTCGCGCAGCACACAGATCCAGGCTGGATCGCGCTTTTCACCAATGCCTCCGCCATCGTCGTCGAGCGCGGCAGCCTGCTGTCCCACTCGGCTATCGTTGCGCGTGAACTCGGGCTGCCCTGTGTCGTGGGGCTGAAGGGTGCCATGTCGGCGATCCAGACGGGGGAAGTGATCGAGGTTGACGGTGCGTCGGGCGTGGTGAGGAAGTGCGGATGACAGCACAGATAGCCACCAAAGCCGCCTTCGATCGCATCCGCTACGCCCAGCTGTGGGAGGACGCGGACGTTCTGGTGCATGCGCTTGCAGGGGCGCCGGGACGTACCTTTGCAACGATCTGCTCGGCCGGTGACAACGCGCTGGCGCTGCTTACGCTCGATCCGCGGCGTGTCATCGTCGTCGATCTTTCTCCGGCCCAGATCGAATGCCTGAAGCTGCGCATCGCCGCCATGCGCGCGCTCGATCATGTCGCATATCTTGAGCTGCTCGGCGCCAGACCGTCTCGGCGTCGCCGTGCTCTCCTCGACGGTGTCACGACGACGATGGATGACGACTCGCAGGCGTTCTGGACAGCGCGCCGGGATGACGTCGCGCGCCATGGTGCCGGTGGCGTCGGCAAGTTCGAGGCCTACTTCCGCATCTTGAAGACGTGGCTGCTGCCGCTCGCCCAGTCACGAAGCACGGTCGCCGACGTTTTCGTCTCGCGTCCGCCGGCCGAGCGGCGCCGCTTTCATGATGAGCGGTGGAACAACTGGCGCTGGCGTCTCCTTCTAAAGGTCTTTTTCTCGCGCGCGGCGATGGGGCAGCTCGGGCGCGATCCGGCCTTCTTCGATCACGTGGAGGGCAGCGTCTCCGACCATGTGGTCCGTCGCATCGTGCACGCCGCCGTCGATCTCGATCCGGCAGATAATCCTTATCTGCATTGGATCTTGACGGGAGGCATGGGCGAAACCCTCCCGCTTGCCTGGCGTTCGGAGCATTACGACACCATTCGCGACAGACTGGACCGGCTGGACGTGCGCGTCGGCTCGTTCGAGGGACTGATCGCGGCCGGTGAGCGCGCCGACGGTTTCAACCTTTCGGATATCTTCGAGTACATGGATGCAGACACCTTCGCGGCTGTCTATCGCGACCTCATCAAGGTCGCCAATTCGAACGCCCGGCTGGTCTATTGGAACATGATGGCGCCGCGGCGCGTACCGAAGGCGTTCAAAGATGCCATTGTGACGCGCACCGATCTGGAGGCGGCGGGCAAGGCGATGGACAAGGCCTTCTTCTATTCCGACTTCGTGGTCGAAGAGGTGCGCGCGTGAGCATCGCCATGGAGCTCGTGTTGATCGTTCTGTCCGTTGGTGGCCTGCTGGCGGCGATGGCCGGCGTGCATTTCCTCGCTCCGCGTTTTGGCTGGTCGGCGGAGCTGCAGCGCAAGACCGTGCATGTCGCAACGGGCCTTTATGCGCTCACCCTTCCGCTGACGTTCTCAGAGGCATGGCCGGTGCTGCTGCTGTGTGCTCTGGCGGTCCTGGTGTTGGTGGTGATGCGCACGCCGGCGCTTGCGCGCTCAGGCATCGGTTCAACCATCCATGCTGTCGAGCGCCAGTCCTACGGCGAGATCCTGCTCGCTGTCAGCGTCGGCTTTCTATTCTTCCGTTCGATCGGCAGTCCCGTGCTGTTCGTCCTCCCGATGCTCGTGCTCACCTTCTCCGATGCTGTAGCCGCGTTGACGGGCATCCACTATGGCCGCCGGCTATTTCCTGTGGAGCAGGGCGCAAAGAGCATCGAAGGCGTTGTCATGTTTATTCTCGTCACCTTCATCATTTCGATGGTGACGCTGCTCTTGATGACCGATGTTCCGCGCGCGAGCGTCGTCGTGATGTCTTTCATCCTCGCCGCGTTCGGTGCGCAGCTGGAGGCGGATTCCTGGCGCGGCCTCGATAACCTGTTCGTTCCTGTTGGGATTCATCTGTTCCTGCAGAACAACATCGAGACGCCGCTCGTCGGGCTGCTGGCGACGGCGCTGCTCTACGTCGCTATCATTGCAGTGCTGGTCGCCGCGGCACCGCGCCTCGAACTGACACGGCAGGCGGCGCGCGGCTATGGCGTGCTCGCGTTTCTCATCCTGTCGGTGACTGCCCCTGTGAACGCGCTGCTCCCCATGGCGGCCTTCGCACTGTTCGTCGTGCTCCGGCGCGCCTATGCCTGCCGTAGCACCTATCCCGATCTGGATTTCCTGGCCGCGGTGACAGGGACGGCGATGTGGTGGCTGTTCGCTGGCGAGTGGTCCGGCCACAATGCCATCAATCTCTACAACCTGACATTTGCGGGCGTTGCGGCGACCTTTGCCGTTCTGCTGCTGCATAACCGTTCGCATGCTCTCGCGGGTCTGTTGGCTCTGGTGCTGGGTGCGGCGGTCTACGCGATCCAGTTCGCAAATAGCACCGATGCACAGTGGATGCCGGGCTTCTCCCTCGCGGTGCTCGTCAGTCTCGGGCTATGCGTCGCGGTGGCGTTTGCCGTTCCGCGCTGGTTTGAGCGGTATCGCTCGGCGCGCGCCTTCATCGTCGCGCTGCTCGTGCCGCTTTCTTCGTTTGCTTGGAAGGTTCTTGTGTCATGAACGCTGCGCCAGTCGAGATCCGCGACCCAGAAGGAGCCGCCTGTACCGTCTATCGCGATGCTCCCGCCTGGGCCGACAAAAAAACCGCGGCCGTCGGGGCATTTTCCTGCGAAAGCGTGGAAGTGGGTGCACGGCTTTTGGTTGACGTGTGCGAGACACTCGTAGGCGAGGGCTTCCAAGCGGTGATTGGCCCGATGGACGGTGATACGTGGCACAAGTACCGAGTCGTCTCCGAAAGCGATGGCAGCGCACCCTATTTCCTGGAGCCAGTCAGCGGCCCGTTCGACCTTGCGGCCTTCACTTCCGCCGGGTTCGCGCCAATCTCGTCCTATGTTTCCGCCCGTGCCGGCATCGACGAGGCGATCGGCAAATCCGCCACGGCCGTCGACGGCATAACGATCACCGCTTGGGACGGCAAGAACGCAGCCTCGTTGATCGCCGGCCTGTTCGACCTGTCGCGTTCGGCTTTCGCCAATAATGCGTTCTACAAGCCGGTCACGCGCGACGCATTTCTGGAGCTCTATCAACCGATCATACCGGCGATCGATCCGCGGCTCGTGTTCTTCGCGCATGCCGGCGATCAGCTCGCAGGGTATCTGTTTGCGCTACCCGACCTCCTGGAAGGCTCGCGGCCGCGCACGGCGATCGTAAAGACGTATGCCAGTGGCGTGAGGGGCGTCGGACACATGCTCGTCGACCGGGCGCACTGCACGTTCCGCGATCTGGGCTACACGCGCGTCATCCATGCGCTCATGCACGTCGACAACCGCTCGCGTGAGCGCAGCCAGCGCCATCAGGGCAGTGTGTTTCGCCGTTACGATCTCATGGGGCGCGACCTCGCACTGCAATTATGAACCTGATTGCTGCTTTTCTCACCGAGGCGGATCGGCGCGCCGATCAGATCGCGATCATCGATCGCGACGGACGGCGCATCACCTTTGCGCAGCTGGTGGCGCGCTCCGCGCAGCTGTCCGGCGCATGGCGCGCCAACGGATTGCGGGCTGGCGACACGGTGATCCTAGCGATGGGGATCGGCATCGATCTTTATGTTGCGCTGGCGGCCGCGTGGCGCGTCGGCGCGGTGGTTGTGTTCCCGGAGCCGGCGTTGGGGTTGCGCGGCCTGCGCCATGCGGTCCGCATGACGCGGCCCAAGGCACTCCTGTCATCGGGACTGTATCGCTGGCTCGGCTGGGCGCTGCCCGATCTCAGACGCTTGCCGATGCGCCTTTCACCGGACGATCATGGCACTGGGCCGGAGAATGTCGAAGACGTTACTGCCGAGCATCCTGCGCTTATATCGTTCACCAGTGGTTCCACCGGCCTTCCCAAAGCGATCGTTCGTACGCATGGCTTTCTCGCGGCGCAGAATGCCTGCGTGGCCGACCTGCTCGATCCGCGTGGGCGGCGCGAGGTGGATCTCGTGGCTTTCCCCGTGTTTGTCGTCGCCAACCTGAGTTTCGGTGTCACCTCGGTGTTGCCGAACTGGAATCTGCGGCACCATCACAACGCCGATCCTGCCGAGATCGCTGGCCACATGCGCCGCCATGGCGTGACGAGGGCCCTGCTGCCGCCGTCGATCTGTGAACGGCTGTGCATGCTCGACACCTTGCCGCCGCTCGGTGCGGTATTCACCGGCGGCGGGCCGGTGTTTCCGGACGTCCTTCGCCGGCTAGCCGCATTATTGCCGAACGCAGATATCGTCGCCGTCTACGGGTCGACGGAGGCCGAGCCGATCGCGCACTTGTACGTGCGCGACATCACGCAAGCCGACTGGACAGCCATGGAGACGGGCGGGGGGTTGCTTGCGGGGCATCCCATTCCACAGGTCGCGCTGATGCTGCGTGACGACGAGGTCGTCGTCACCGGCGATCACGTCAACAAGGGGTATCTCGATCCACGCCACGATGCCGACAACAAGATTGCGATCGACGGCCGCAACTGGCACCGCACCGGAGATGCGGCACGCCTTGACGATCAGGGCCGCTTGTGGCTGCTCGGCCGGCATGATGCACGTGTGGCCGGTCTCTATCCTTTCACGGTCGAAGTCGCCGCGCGCTCATGGCCGGGCGTTGTGCGCGCGGCCCTGGTCGGCGTGGATCGCCACGCGGTGCTCGCCGTCGAGGGCGATCGATCGTGGTTTGGCGATTGGCGGGAGAAAGCGTATGCCTTTGCCGACCTTGAACTCGTACACGTCAAAGCCATCCCGCTCGATCGCCGGCATCGCTCGAAAGTCGATTATGCCCGACTCCGGCAAAGCTTGCGCGCGTCGATGATATTTGCGAAATCAGCCAGAGGCAGCGTCAGCCGGTCGACCTTGTAGGTATCCGGAACGACATCTCGCCGCCTATAGTGGCTTGATGCAGGCCGATGCCTACTC
>NZ_DAINNK010000133.1:0-8229 GCF_036735925.1 Povalibacter sp. | reverse complement strand
GATCGTTGCCTTCATTCTTGTGCCGCCCAGGGCTTGTTGGGAAAGCTCACAGGAACCCATCCACCGGAACGGAAGCGCCCGGCGGGGGCGTCTATGCTCTGCTCTGCGATATCTGACTTGCTCCTATTCACATTGAAGCTCAACGCCGTGTGCAAGCCGCGAGCAAAAGCGCTTCGCCAAGTCGGGCGTCCGCAGGTGCCCACGATTCCGTGGAAGTCCAACAGTTAGTTCAGGGTGTCCATCAAACGGAAGGAAGCGTCGCGTCGGCCCTAGCGCTTTGCTGGCGCTTCTTGGGCTCTCACGGCTGTTTCCTACGAAGCCAGTGCGGGACAACCAGAAAGGTAACCAGGCACACGGCTACCGATCCAATAATCACAACCGGTGCGACCCAAGCCGGTAACCCACCGAAAAGCTCCAAGACTCTCGACGCTGCTAGGCGACCTATGACTACACCGAGCAACGCACCAACGACACCCCATAACGCTACGTTAAGGCTGAGTCGTTTCTGTCCAGCTGAGTCTGCCGCCACAATTGCTCCTTCTTGAAGTGTGAACGCCATTGCTCAGGCGCGTGCGTCCTCGCACGTCGCCTGCAGAAATTTGTTCGGCTGGTCCTCACTGAAGCGACCTGAGTGTCTTGCTGAAGGCTGGCAGCCCGAGTTCCCTCGCCTTGTTACTGAACTCTGATTCGTTCAACGGGCCTACCACGACAGCGCCCGGATCGGAGTGCGGCTGGTCGTTATTGCTGTCGATGAAAAAGTAGTTTGTGACGTTCTTGTTGCCATCGGGATGCTGCTTCGCCACCACGTACCGTCCATCCCACCCAACCGCGAACACCGTCTCATCGATTCTCCCAACTGAGGTCCCTTCGCCGAGATCATAGCCAAGGCGTGGCGTACTGGGATCGTCGATCCAGATGAGAATATACGGGCCGCCGCGCCACTCGATCCCAGAGTTCCAAAGACCACACGCCCCCATGTAAAGGCACAGTGATGCCAGTACCAGACGTGCGACAGTCATTGCCTGCTCTTTGAAGCCCAACGTTTGACATGAGAAGCGCTTGGAGGCCGTAGGCCGGAAAGCGTCCTCTCGATGGAAGGGTTGGACGCCACTCCTAGCCTGAGAAGCATGTGCTTCATGTCAGATTGATCTTCGCAACACGAACTGCGTGTCTTCCACCTTCAAACGCAGCAGTTAGAAATGCATTGACGATATCTATAGCGGTTCCTGTCCCAACGACTCTCGCTCCAATGCAAAGCACATTAGCGTCATTGTGTTGACGAGCCATCTTTGCGCTTAGAGGCTCGCTGCATACGACTGCCCGTACCGCGGTATGCCGATTCGCTGCTATGGACATACCTACGCCAGTGCCGCAAACCAATATTGCACGTTCAATCTCTCTACCTTCAACGGCTTGCGCCACTGCATGCGCGAAGTCGGGGTAGTCGCACGAATCGCTTGTGCTGGTGCCGAAGTCGCGCACTATGACTCCCTGCTTGTCGAGTTCTTTCGCTAACGCGAGCTTGAGTTCCAGGCCCGCGTGATCGGAAGCTATGCCAATTTGCTTTGTCATGATCGGGTTCTCGCGGGAATGAGCCTATCCGCACCGCATTGAGTGGCGTCTAACCAATTATCGACCGCCCAAGTGCAGCATTCGCCCGCCGCAGGCACGATTCCTTCTCTCCGTTTCATTTCCATTTCCCTGAGCTGCGCTCGTTCTTGCGTCATGCGGTCAGGAGATGGGCCGCACGTCTTTGTCGTGCGTCTGAAGATAGTCCCCGCTGTCGGCGAACGTCAACGCGGGCCGATGCGCCGATGGCTTTTGAAAGTCGCCGGGCGTCGCGGCACCGACGTCTCGGTGTCAGCGGCTGAATCGTTGCAGCTCGGCGATGACCGCCGACCACGCGTCACTCAACGGATCGATCAGCGCGAAGTGGCCACAGTCTTCGAGGACGCGCAGTGTGGTTGCCGGATGCGCGGCGACATAGGCGCGGGACACGGCGATCGGCACGACGAGATCTTCGATGCCGTGAATGATCGTCGCGGATGCGTTGATGTCCGGTTGTCGCGCGGGGTCCAGATCAGGCCGCGTTGCCGCACTCGTGCCGAGGAAGGCGCGTGCGGCGCCGTCGTCCAGATCGAGTTGTTCGACGAGTTGCAGATCCGCAGCGGGCGCGAGTGCGACGACGCCGGCGATGGCTGCAGATGCCTGTGCCACGGCGGCGTACAGACACAGATGTCCGCCGGCGGAATGTCCGAGCAGCACGACTCGTCCGTCCTGATGCTTCACGAGTGGGGGAATGCCCGCGACGGCGGCGCGAACGTCGCTTGCGGTGACATCCGGCTGGCCGCGAATGCGTTGGTATTCGATGGTCGCGACCGTCCAGCCGGCATCTGCCAGCGCGGCACACATCGGCGCAGTGTGCGTGCGGTCGTACTCGGGCCGCCAGAAGCCGCCGTGGATCATGATGAGCAGTGGACGGGCGCGTGCCGTGTCCGGTCCCTGCCAGAGATCGGCGATGTTCTCCGGCTGTGCGCCATAGGCGATGGTGCGATCGGGAGCGCGCGCGGTGCGGCTCAGAACGGAACGGTCTTCCTGGAATGCTGCGGTCACGGGACCCTGCGATTGCGGCGCTCGCGTCGATGAGTTGTCGACGCGGCCATACTACGATTGGCGTGGGTTGCCGGCCAGCGCCAGGGTGTCGCCCGAAAGACCCTCTCCGAACGCTGGCGTCAGGCTGCTACAGTTTGCGGTACCTGCTGCCCGTCCCATACATAGAACAAGAACATGCGCAAACCGCTGCTTCGCACGCTCGTCTGGTTGTCGATCCTGCTCGCCGGGGTCGCGTTGACCCGGCTCGCGAATTCCGCACTGGTCGTGCTCGGTGGACTGTGCATCGTGGTCGCGCCGCTGTTTCTCATCCGCGCGGTGCTGGCGACGTTCGGCAAGGCGCGGCTGCTGGCCGGGCGAGGTCTCATTACGCGCTGGCAGGTGAGTGCGCAGGAATGGGAGCGCTTCCGCGCATTCGATCGCGAACGCGCCAGCCAGGATGCGGTGCTGACGAACGAGTTCACGTTCCGGCCTGAGGCGGGCGAGCAGGGCGTCGAAGTCATCGTCGGGCGACGTCACGTCATCGTCGACGGTTCCTATCATGTGCTGCGTCCGCGCGGCATTCCCGAACTGCGCGGCGCCCGCTGGCTGCGCAGCGCCACCGACGTGGACTGTCTCGAATTCGCCATCGCGTATCCGAAGAAGTACGGCACCACCCGGCTGTGCCTGCGCATTCCGGTCGCTGCGAATGCGCGCGATGAAGCACGTCGTGCGCTGCTTCATTTCGAGAGCATCGTGCCGCGACGGCAGGAGGCGCTGGCCTATCGCAAGCCGATGGCGGTCGTTGTCGGCGGGTTGATCGTCAGCGGGCTGTGCCTGGTCGTACTGGTCGCGGGGGTCGTGCTGCGCTGGCAGCAGGTGCCCGTCGGGGCAATGCTCGTCGGCATCGGCGTGATGGGCGGGCTGTTCTCGCTGATCTTCACCGCCATCATCGCGTTGGCGACGCAGCCTTGGCGTAGGCGGTAGCTGTCGTTCATGCGGCCCACTCCCTGACCCTTTCCCCTCGCTGGGGGATTCCGGTCCGCTTCCGATTCCCTCCTTCCCGCTGTGCGGAGGAGGGAACCGGAGCGGTCGCCCGAAAGTCGGCTTGCTTCTGTCGCTGGCCGGCTCAGTATTGGGGGCCGGTCGCATCGATGGAGCGACGGTATGCCTCGCGAACGTCCCACCCGGCTGTTCGTCAGCTACAGCCACAACGACGAGAAGTATCTCGACGAGCTGCGCAAGTACCTCGAAGTCGAGCGGCGCCTCGACCTGTGGTCGGATGAACGGATCGAAGCCGGCGAGGACTGGCGCGAACAGATCCGCGATGCGCTGGCGCGCGCCGATGCCGCGATCCTGCTGGTGAGCCAGGATTTCCTCAGTTCGGAGTTCATCCGCAATCACGAGCTGCCGTCGTTGCTGGAGTCGGTGCGCCGGAAGAAGCTGCGCCTGTTCCTGATTCCCGTCGGCGCCAGCACCTGGCGCTCGGCCGTCATCGAGCGATTCCAGTGGGTTCACGATCCGGCGCAGCCGTTGCGCACCATGCGGCCCGCGCAACGCGAACGGGCGCTGGTCGACATCAACCAGAAGATCACCGAGGCGCTGCTGGCGAAAGCCTCGGGCGCCGCTCACGGTCTCGAAACGCTGTGCGTCACCAGCGAAGGCATCGAGCAGGCCCTGCGCGAAGCCCTGCCCGCGCAATACGAACTGCGGCGCGAAGTGGCGCGCGGACAGAATGCGACGGTCTTCGAAGCCTACGATCAACTGCTCGGGCGCACCGTCGCCATCAAGGCCTTCGAGAAGGCGGAGCTGTCGGAGAACTCGGCGCTGTACGAATTCCACGTGCGCAGCACCGCGGGTCTCAAGCATCGCAACATCTGCAGCGTCTACTCCGTGCAGATGCAGCGTCTGCCGAACTACGTGGTGACCGAGTTCATCGCCGGCGAATCGCTGGCTGCGGTCCTGCAGCGCATCGGCCGTTGTCCGCTCGAGCAGGCGCTCGACTATTTCAGCAAGATCGGCGACGCACTCCAGTACGCGCATGACCGCGACCTGCTGCACAACCGCCTGCGGCCGGCGCATGTGATCATCGATCCGGGCGACAACCCGGTGATTTCCGGTTTTCACGCGACCCTGAGCGCGCCGAGCGTGCGCGCCGACGATCCGACCACGCTCGAAGACCAGCGCTACATGGCGCCGGAAACGCGCGAGGGCCAGCCGGTCGGACGTGCAGCGGACCAGTACCTGCTGGGACTGATGCTGTATGAAATGCTGGCGGGCAAGCCGTTCATCGCTGCGAAGAACTGGGGTGAGCTGGCGGCGCAACTGGCGCGCATCGACCATCCGCGCGGCCTCGACGACGACTGCAACTGCGCCGGCGAACTCGGCGGCGTGCTGGAGCGCATGCTGGCGAAGGATCCGGCGCAGCGTTATCCATCGATCTCCATGGCCGTGGCGGATGCGTGGTCGATTTCCGGCTCACGACTGAACCGCCGCATGCGTGGCGACATCGCGCAGAAGCAGGCGGAACTGGCGCGGTCGAGCTACAAGCGCTGCCTGCAGCGCGCGGACCTGTACGAAAACATCTACCGCTCGTTCTTCTGCGCCTGTCCGCAGGCCGGCCCGCTGTTCGAGAAAACGGATCTGTCGCGCCAGTACCAGATGCTGCATCACGCGATCGTGCTCATGCTCGCATTCCATGCGAACCCGACGAACAGCGAGCCGACGATCCTGTCGCGCGTCGCCCTGCGTCACAAGCAGCTCGGCGTGCAGATTCCCGCGTCGTGGTTCGATGCGTTCTCGACGGCGATCGCCGGGTCGGTGGCGCAGGCCGATCCGGAATTCAACGACGAATCCCGCGAGGCGTGGGTGGCCGTGCTCGACGGCGGCACGAAGTACATGCGGTCGTTCCAGGAACCGGCGGTGGCGACGAGGGCGGCAGTGGCTTGAGAGGAAGACCCCCACCCTGACCCTCCCCCGCTTCGCGGAGGAGGGAATCGGAGTCCCCTCCTCCGCGAAGCGGGGGAGGGCTAGGGTGGGGGCGTGCGAAGATGCGCGCATGTCTTCCCACGAGTCCAATCGCATCGACGCCGGCCCGTTCGGCGAATGGCTCACGCAGATGCGCGCCTCGCTGCGCGGCGATGGCGGCACCGTCGTGCCCTGCGGCGACTGTCGCGGCTGTTGTGTGTCTTCTTATTACATACCGATCCGCCCGCAGGACGTCGGGGCGCGCGAGCGCATTCCCGATCAGTACCTGATCGCCGCGGCCGGCCAGCCGCCGGGACATCTCATGATGAAGTACCGCGAGGACGGTACCTGTCCCATGCTCAGTCAGGGCAATTGCTCGATCTACGAACATCGCCCGCAGACGTGCCGCGATTACGACTGCCGCATCTTCGCCGCGGCCGGTATCGCCGCCGCAGGGGCCGACAAGCCGGTCATCAATCGTCGCGTGAGCGAGTGGCGGTTTCGCTATGACTCCGAGGCGGATCGCCGGGCGCATGCGGCCGTCACTGCCGCGGCAACGTTCATCCGGCAGCAGCGCGAAGCCTTCCCCGGCGGCCGCTCGCCCACTGCGCCGACCGGCATTGCGGTGCTCGCCATCAAGGTCTATTCCTTGTTCCTCGATCCGGCGATCGCACGACTCAAGCCGGCCGATGTTGCCCGAGCCATCATCGCCGAGAGCCGCAGATTCGACGCGGGTGAGGCACAATGACGACCGCACGCAACGAGCGGGAATCGACCATGAAACGCCGACACGCAGGGTTCGCCGCATGGCTGGTACTGAGCCCGGTACTGGCTGCCGGCGCGGACGCGACTTCGTTCCAGCTGCCGGCGGCCGAAAGCGCCACCGTGGAAAAGCTCGCCTGCCGCAGCCGGCATGACGTCGGCGTCGAGACCATCGACGCGCGTGCCTATCGGGGCGACCACGTCTCCGCCGAGGTGCGTTGCAGTTCGCACGGCGTGTTCATGGGATCTCCCATGCACTACATCGTGCAATGCGCGCGTTCGCTCGGGCAGTGGGACTGCCACGGAGAATGGAACGAGATCCTGGTGAAGGTCGACGAGGGCGAAATTCCGGTCCGCGTCGAAGGCCAGATTCCGCTCGGTGTGTCGTATCAGACGATCCACGGGATCGCATCGTCCGGCAACTTCCAGGGCTATCCGCTGCGCGAGGCGCTGGCGCCGCCGTGCTATCTCAACCGCGGTTCCGCGCAGGAGTTCGTCGACGTGAAGTGCGATGGCTGGCACATCGTGGTGTCGATGTGGTGCCCGCAGTCGGATTGCCCGCGCGTGTTCTCGATGACGAAACTGGGGACCTAGCACATGTCGGTCACGATCCGTCGCGCCACGCCCGATGACATTCCGCAGCTCGCGCGGCTCGGCGCCGTCACGTTCGTCGAAACTTTCGGTCATCTCTACAAGCCGCAGGACCTGCAGACCTTCCTCACGAGTTCGCGCTCCGAGGCGCGCTACGCAAAGATGCTCGCCGATGCGAAGACCGGCATCTGGCTTGCCGGCGCGGAATCGCAGCCGCCGGTCGGCTACGCCGTGGTCGGCCGCTGCAAACTGCCGGTGGAGAATCTGGAATCGACGGCCGGCGAACTGCAGGAACTCTACGTCCTTTCCGGTCATCGCGGCCTGGAGCTGGGATCACGCCTGCTGAACGTCGCGTTCCGATGGCTGGACGAGCAGGGCTTCGCACCGGTCTACATCGGCGTGTGGTCCGAGAACGAAGGCGCGCAGCGGCTGTACGGACGCTACGGTTTCATGAAAGTCGGCGAGTATGGATTTCCGGTCGGCGATCATGTGGATCGCGAGTACATATTGAAGCGGGGATGACGCCGCGATCATGACGGAGCATCCGCCGCGCATCGTCTCCGTGGATTCGCCGCAGCAGGTCGCGCAGGCGCTGCGCTCGCAGCAAAGGAGCATCGTGGTGTTTGCCGGCTACTCCGGCATGGGCTACGAGGACGAGGCCGCGATGCGCGCGCAGGTGCAGGCCGTGCTGGCGAAGTTCGATCCGCGACGTACGACGGTTTCCAGCGGTGCGACGGCGGCAGGCATCGGCGCCGTCTACGAACTGGCGAAACGCCTGGGGTTCACGACGGTCGGCATCGTGTCGAGTCTGGCGCAGAACGAGAACGAGCCGCTCGCGAATGATGTCGATCAGGTTTTCCATGTGAAGGACGACCAGTGGGGCGGCTATCTGCCGGGCACGACGACGCTGTCGCCGACCTCGCAGGCCATCGTGTCCTCGGGCGACGTGTTCATCGGCATCGGCGGCGGCAACGCGGCGCGCGACGAACTGCTGGAGGCGAAGCGGCTGAACAAGCCGGTGACGTTCATTCCCGCGGACATGAATCATCGGGTTGCACGCGAGAAGGCGGCAGCGAAAGGCGAGCCGGCACCGACCGATTTTCGCGGTGCGGCGCATCTGGCGCTGCATCAAGCGCTCAATGATTGAGATGAGGTTGCATCGAGCGTCCCTTCCTCCGCGCAGCGGGGGAAGGACAGGGGTTTCTGTAGGTCAGGCTTCAGCCTGACTCTGAAAGCGGCCGGCTGAAAGCCGGCCCCACAGTGACAGCCCCCTCCCTAACCCTCCCCCGCTGCGCGGAGGAGGGGATCAGAGTTCTTCTG
>NZ_DAINNK010000132.1:0-8360 GCF_036735925.1 Povalibacter sp. | reverse complement strand
AGGTCCGAGTGGGCAGGTACGAGCGTGCGCAGGACTCCCTTGCCGTTCTGAGGACCGCTGTCGAGGCAGCCCCGGACAATATCGAGGTTTGGAACGAGCTCGGCACTGCATACTTCATGCAGATCACGGCGGCAGCAAATGGAAAGAGTGATGCACGAGTCGCGGCTTCGGCTGCGCAAGACGCATTCGAGGCGTTCGATCGCGCCGTGCGACTCGATCCGAGCAACGCCTATGCCACGGCCGGACGGGGCATGGCACGAACCGTCATCGCGAATCGAAGCCGAGCGCCGGAGGATCTTCGCCGCGCGATCGTCGACTTGAATCGCGGAGTGGAACTGGCTCCGTCGCAAGTGCCGGTCAGGTTGATGCGTGCTTTCTCATCGCTTGCGCTTCCGCTCCCGCTGAGGCATGACTTACCGATCGAAGATGACCTGATGTTTCTCATGAACGTGGCAGATGGAACTCGTGCGGGTGATGTCGTCGCCCTGCTGCTCGCGGATTTGCAATGGGAGAGTGGGCGGCGCGATGAGGCTCGATCCACGTACGAACGCATGGCTCGGCGTGACACGCCAGCCGCTCAACGCGCTCGTGAACGCCTTGCAGTACTGAGCGGCAATCAATCGCCGCCGACGGCCGACATGATGAAACTTCGCTTGAACATCGGCAGAGACTGTACCCAGTGTCACGGGCATTGAAGCGCTGATTGAAGAGCCATCGTGAACGCGACAATGTTGAATGCGATAGAGGCGCTGGGATTCGCTACGGCCGCAGCGCTCTGCGGATTATTGTTGGTCACGCATCGCCCCTTCCATGCGACAGGCGGTGGCGCACGGCCCTATGGTTGGCTCTGGGTCACCGGGCTTCTGTACGCCGTGGCGGCGTTCGCGGCCGTGAGCCTGGACATCGCGTATCCGAAGGGTCGGGCCGTCGACATTGCCGAGTCGATTGCCTGGGTCTCCACGTGTTTCGGGCCGTTGGTCTTTACCAGTCTCGGCGACCCTCATGTACGGTCCGACCAGGCACGCAAGTTCCTCAAGGTGCTTGCCCATGTCGGCAGCATCGCACTGGCGATCTGGTTCGCCATCGTCTTGCTGCGGACTGACTTCCGTGTCGGCGATACGCCATTTCCGTCGGGCGCGTTCTATGTCTCGCTCTTCTTTGCGGGGGCCTGTATCGTCGCTGCGTTTGCAGGCAGCCGCGCCTCTGCCAACAAAGCGCGCCCCCGGATCGCGCGCTGGTTCGCGCCAGCTGCAACGCTCCTGGCGCTCGTGCAGATCCTGGCGACGCTCGTGTCGATTCACGACTCGCTAGCCGACGGTCCGCTGCAGCAGATCGCCTCCTTGATCAGCGCTTTGTGGGTGTTGCCGTGGACGCTGTTGCTGTCGTTCTTTCTTGCGCAGACCCGCTATGCCGACATCGCGTTGAAGCGCAGTCTCGTTCTCATCGCAAGCGTGTGTGTCGCCGCACTCGTCGTGGCGCAGATTCCAGCATTCGTGCCCGGCCTGCCGTTCGTGACCGCAACGATCCTGGTCGCCGCACTCATGCTCGTGGCGCCCGCGGTGTTCGGTTGGATCAGTCATTGGGTGGATCGATTCCTGCTGCGCCGCCCGGCGTACGCACTGGTGAAAGGGGATTTCGTGCAGGAGGCGCGCCGCGCATCGACGGACGACGAGTTGATCGCGCTCGCGGAACATACCATCAGGGAAGCGTTGCGCGTAAAAGCGGCGGTACGCTCGGGCGGGGATTTCGCCGAGGCCGCGACATATCTCGCCCGAATCCGGGTCGGCGATCGACTCGTGCTCGATCTCGCGGCATCGAAGGACTCGCGCGTACTCATGCAGGAAGAGTTCGCGTTTGCCGAAGCCATCGCGCTGGAGCTCAGCTACCGCCTCGAGTCGTTGCAGCTCGAGGCGGAACGGCGCGAGTCCAGGTTGCGGGAGGAGCGGTTGCAACGCTCACTGACCGAGGCCAAGCTCACCGCGCTGCGCGCTCAGGTTGACCCGCATTTCCTGTTCAACACGCTGAATACGATCACCGACCTCATTGGACGCGCGCCCGAGCAGGCGGAGACGATGACGGAACGGCTTGCGGATTGCTTTCGATATGCGCTTTCCCGGCACGACCAGATGCTCTCGACGCTCGACGAGGAGTTGCAGTTCGTTCGTCGCTATCTCGATATCGAACAGGTTCGGTTCGGCGAGCGCCTGCGCGTCGAGATGCGCAACGACGAAACTCTCGGTGCGCGCCAGGTGCCCTCGCTCATTCTCCAGCCGATCGTCGAGAATGCGGTACGACACGGTCTCGCGCCGACCCCAGGAGGTGGAGTGTTGAGCATCAGCGCGATGCGCGCCGGCGAGTATCTCAAGCTCGAAATCTCAGACGACGGTGTCGGCATACCGGCGGGAGCACCCAATCGAATCGGTATCGGGCTCAGAAACGTTCGCGAGCGATTGCAGACGGTTTATCGCGACCGTGCGCGAATGAATATCGGCCGAGGCGCCTGCGGACGCGGGACATGCATCACATTGCTCTTGCCGCTACATGAAAATTAGGACGCTGATCATCGACGATGAGGAGGCGGCGCGGTCGCGTCTGCGAAAGCTCCTCGCGCCATTCGAACGAATCGACATCATTGGCGAAGCCCGTGACGGTCTCGAAGCCATCGAGTCGATGGCGAGCATGTCTGCAGACCTTGTGTTTCTAGACGTGCAGATGCCGGGCTGCGACGGCTTCGAGGCGCTGCGCAATCTGCCGGCAGGAACCTCGTGGCCACTCGTGATCTTTGCGACCGCTTACGATCAGTACGCCCTCGATGCCTTCGCCGCGAACGCCGTCGGCTACCTGTTGAAACCGATCGATCGCGGCAAGCTTGCGTCGGTGCTGGAGCGCGTCGAGCGACTTCACGGCAGTGCGCAGGACAATGCGGCGGAGAAATCGCGAGTGCACGCGCTCGTGCACTCGACCCGAACGGAACTCAAGCACGTCGTCGCGAGGTTCCGCGATCGCTACGTCCTGATTCCGCTCGATGACGTCTGCGTCTTCAAGATGGAAGACGGCCTCGTCAAGGTTCAGACGACGACACAGCTCTATCGAACCGATTACAACCTCGCCGATCTCGAGGCTCGCCTCACCGACCCGCCATTTTTCCGTGCCCATCGCTCGGCAATCGTCAACAGCAAGAAGATTGCCGAAGTCGCGCCGCTGATCAAAGGCTCTTACATGCTTGTCCTGAACGACAAGGAACGCACCGAGATTCAGGTGAGCGAACGTCAGTCGAAGCTCGTGAGAGAGCTGCTGCAGCTGCGCAAAGGTTGAACCTGCAGCGACGCGCGTCCAGGAATTGGCGGCGCTCATTGCCGCCCGCGGCACGCTCGCAAGTCGCCGTTCAGCGGGCAATCACACGCGCAGCGCCACTATGGGTCTCAGCATCATCGCCAGCCACGCGTGCCTGGCGGCGGCCAGCGCGGCAACCGCCAGGGTGACGATCAACGCGAACACCAAGGTCCAGTAACCGAGCGGCGTGCGTTCCGTGTACGGCGCGAAGTAGCGCACGAGCGCCAGCGCAGCGATCGGCAGGCCGATCGCCGCGGACAACAGCACGGTGCCGCCGATCTTTCTGGCCACCAGCTTGCCGATGTCCAGGCGACGGGCGCCGAACAGCTTGCGCATCGCAATGGCCGCCGTCAGGCGCTGCACGGTATCGGCGGCGAGCACATAGATGCCGAAGGCCGCGATGATCATGGCGATGATCGTCCCGAGCGCGAGCAGCCTGGCCAGCCTGGCATCGTCCGCATAGTTGGCGGCATAGATGTCTTTGACAGGGCTCAGTTCGAGGACGGAGTTCGGGTAGTACTGCGGCCACACCGTTCGCACGGCTCGTTCCGCATCCGCCACCGATCCGCTCGCGCGCACCGTGACCGTGACGCCGCTCGTAAACACTTCGTAGGCGGTGGCACGCGGAACCTCGCGCAGCGAATGGAAGCGGATTTCCGGCGCGATGCCCACGACGCGCTTGGTGACCAGGCCTTGAGGACCGGTGCCGAAGCGGCTGCTCCTGAACAGCAACGTCTGTCCCACCGCCTGCTGCGGCGAGGCGAAGCCGAGCGCGCGCGCCGCAAGCGCATTGATCACGACCGGATCACCTTCGCTCTTCCAGTCGGTCTGCGAGTCGAACAGCCGGCCGGCCACGGGCCGGATGCCGTACTGTTCGAAGAAGTTGGCGCTGACCAGCTTGTTGTCCATGATCACGCTCGGCCCGCCTTCCTGTTTGACCTCGGCGCTCAACGGGTACCTGGAGCGCCCGACCGCATCCGCCGCGGTGGCGACGCCGGCTATCGCGGGTTCCTGCGAGAGCGCCGTGATGAGCGCACGGGAGACTTCCGACTCGCCCATCATCACGCCTTCGTTGATCTCGAAGGCGAGCAGCGAGGAGGGATCGAAGCCGGGCGAGGCGTTCATGGCGAAACGAGCCTGCAGATAGATGCCCAGAGTGAAGCTCGCCAGCCCCATCGCGGCCGCGATCTGCAGCACCGACAAGGTCTGTCGCAGGCGCTTGCTGAGCACCGATTCGGTATGCGCGCGTCCCGCCAGCACTTGCGACGGACGTACGCCGAAGGCGATCCAGGCAGGGTAGAGGGCGGTCAGCAGGCCCAGCACGATGCCGATCGCCACGGCTGCCGCGATGTTGCCCGGCGTGAGCAGGCTGCTCAGGTCGCGGTTCATCAGTTGGGCGAAGACGGGCAGGAGCAGATAGGCGAGCAGCAGCCCTATGGCCGTCGCCAGCATCGCGACCAGCAGCGATTCCGCGGCGAACTGCAGTACCAGGCGCTGGCGCTTGACGCCCAGCACCTTGCGCATGGCGATCTCGCGCTCGCGGCGCGCGACGCGGATGGTCGCCAGGTTGACGTAGTTGAGGGTCGCCAGCGCCAGGATGAGGCTGGCGATCGCGAGCAGCCCCGCGAGGACGGCAGGATTGCCCCGGTCGACCTTGAGAGAGAACGGATTGATCGCGATTTCGCGATCGAAATAGGCATCGCGCAGCGGCGCCAGTTTGATATCGACGATCTTGCGTCCGCCCAGCCGGTCCTTCGCGGCAGCCGGCAGCCGCTGAGTCGCCGGCGCCCGGTCGACTGCGTTCTGCAGAGCCTCGGTGATCGCCGGAATCGACGCATCGGGCCGGACACGGATGAACAGCGTGCCGGGGAAGGACATCTCGCCGGTGATCGCCTCGGTCGCCATCCACTGCGGCACCAGGGAGAGCTTCGGTCCGTGCAGCGCCTCGAATGGAATGGTCGTGTTCGCCGGCGGGTCTGGCAGGATCGCGGTGACGCGCGCGGTGCTCGTACCGGGTTCCACCGCCTTCAGCGTCACGGTTCTCCCCAGCACGTCCGTCGTGCCGAACAGGCGCCTGGCGGCACTTTCCGTCAGGGCGAGACTGTCCGGGCGCGACAATGCGTCGGCCAGGTCGCCATTGATGGCGCGCAGCCCCAGCATCTCGGCGAACCCCGGCAGGGTGGTCAGATTCCTGAGCTTGCTGACCTGCCCATCGACCTGCGCGGTGAGCGGAAACCAGTTCACGAAGCCGGTCGTGCTGACGACGCCGGGCAGGTTGCTCGCGGCTTCACGCAACAGCACCGGTGCCTGATCGTACCAGGGCGTGCCCGGCTCGAGATTCGCACGCTGCTTGATGACATGGACATGCTCCGCGTCCGGCACGTGCGTGTTGTATTGCCAGCAGTAGCGTGCAAAGCCGACCAATAGCAGGAACACGCCCAGGCCCACCCCGAGCCCGAGTAGGGTGACCAGGGAGTACACCGGATCTGCCAGCAGCAGGCGCACCGACCTTGAAATCCCGCAGTTTCATCGCGACCTCCGGCTGTCAGGCGGCGACGGCTTCGGCCGTCCCGGCGATTCTCCCGTCGATCAGGCCCACCGTGCGCGCGGCTCGCGCCGCGTGCGCCGGGGAGTGAGTGACCATCACGATCGTGGTGCCCGCCTCGTTGATCTGCTGCAGGATGCGCATCACCTCTTCGCCGTGCGCCGAGTCGAGATTGCCGGTCGGCTCGTCCGCCAGCAGCACCGCGGGCCTGTTGACGAGCGCGCGCGCGATGGCGACGCGCTGCTGCTGGCCGCCCGACAATTGCGACGGTCGATGCCTGGCGCGGTGACCGATCCCGAGGTGATCGAGCATCTGCGCCACACGCTCGCGGCGCTCCCTGGCGGGAACGTCGGAGTATTCGAGCGCGAGCTCGACGTTTTCCCGCACCGACAACTCTTCGATCAGGTTGAAGTTCTGGAATATGAAGCCGACGCGCCCGCGGCGCAGCTCGTTGAGCTTCGCTTCGTTCCAGCCCGCCACGTCCTGTCCTTCGAACCAGTACTCGCCGGCATCGGGGCTGTCGAGCATGCCGAGGATCGACAGCAGCGTCGATTTGCCGCAGCCCGACGGCCCCGTGACCGCGATGTACTCCCCAGCCGCGATCTCCAGGCTGATGTCATTGAGCGCGGTGGTGACGACTTCGCCGCCCACGAACTTCTTCGTCGTACGCACTAACTTGATCACGGTGCCTCCAGGTTGCAAAAGGGACGCTATCTGGCGATCTGCAGCCGCTCGGCGGCGCCGTAGGCTGCATAGCTCGACACGATCACACGCTCGTCGATGGCGAGGCCGGAAGCCACTTCCACCTGGCTGTTGTTGCGGCGGCCGACGCGGATCGCGCGCCGCTCGGCCGTCGTGCCGTCGGCTGCCACCACGTAAACCCAGCTGCCGCCGGTATCGTTCATGTACGCATCGTTGGGCAGGATCAGGGCGGGCGTCGTCTCTCCCAGAACGATGCGCGTTTCCAGGCTCTGCCCGGGCTGCAGCCCGGGAGGCGCTTCGCCGGCGAAGCGCAGCTCGGCCGAGAAGCGGCCATCGGTGATCTGCGGGAATACGTGGCTCATTTCGACTTCGTAGGTGCGCCCCTCGACGCTCACGTGGCCGCGTCTGCCCACCGCCACGCTGCCGAGGAAATATTCGTCGATCCTGGCCTCGACCTTGAACTCGCCCGGATCATCGATGCGCCCGATGCGCTGGTCGGCCTTGACGATTTCGCCCAGCTGCAGGCTGAAGTTCGTCAGCCGGCCGGCGATCGGCGCGCGCACGGCGAGCCCGTCGATCAATTTGTTCACCTCCTGCAGGCCGGCGTCGAGCCGCTCGATCGCCTGTTCCATCTGCCTGATGCCCTCGCGCTTGATCTGCATCTCGATCGCGGTGCGCTTCTGCGCGCTCTCGACGGCCTGCTGGCGCAGCAGCACGTCGTCCTGGGCCCGCTCCAGCGTTGCCTTCGAGATCACGCCCTCCTGCGCCAGCGGGACGTATCGCGCGAGCAGCTTCTGTGCTTGATCGAGATCGAAGTCGAGCTGCAACAGCTGCCGGTCGTGCTCCGTCTGGGCCGCTTCGAGCGCGACCCGCAGAGTGGAGACGTTGGATATCTGCTGGGCGCGGTCCGCTTCCCGCGCGACCAGCTCCAGGCGCAACTGCGGGTTCAAGAGGCGGAAGAGCAGATCGCCTTTCCGGACCGTCGCGCCGTCGCTGGCGAAGATCTCTTCCACGCGACCGGAGGCGAGGGAGTCGAGCATGATGGTGCGCAACGGCGCCACGGTCGAGCGCACCACCACGTCATTGCGGAACATCGCACGCTGGACGGCGGCAATGCGGACGTTGGCTGCCGCAACCTGCAAGCCGTTCGGCAACACCCATCGAATCAGAAGGACCGCGACCAGCACGACGGCGGCGGCGATCGCGGCGATCAGACGGGTTCGCCGCCGCTTGGGCAGCGGCTCATCCATGGCGGCGCCGGTGACGCGGTCGGCAGGAGCGTCGGCGACGAGCCGCGGCTGCTGGATGTGTGCCAGGCGCGCCTCGCCCTGATCGGAACTCACCGGGCGTGCTCCTCAGGGCCGGCAGCGCCGCAGTCCGCGCGGCGGTCTTCGCATCGCGCGGACTACATCCGGGGCACACAGCCTGAATCTCATGTAGCGATGGTTCCTCTACGCCTGATCCTTGGCATTTGCGCGTTGCTCGGGATCGTTCATATCCGCAGCGCCCACGTCATCGACGACTGCGGAGATGCCCAATGCCGGCGCGCTCTCTCAAATCTTGCAACTACATAGGAAGTCTTAAATACTACAGATGTCGTTATTTGCGCAACTCGATTCGACGAGCACGGCTGCGCCGCGGGCACCTGGCCGTGATCCGGCTTCAGTCCGGGAGACGCTTGAAGATGTAGTGCAGGGCGTTGGTCAGTCGAGCCCCGCAAGGCGTCGGGACGGGATACCGTCACCACCTGCACGAGTTCCCATCCTTCCTGGCCCATCGC